>VMSQ01000155.1 GCA_013792055.1 Desulfobacteraceae bacterium | reverse complement strand
TATAGACTTTCAGATAATTCATTTCACAAGGCTAGAAGGAAAAATCTGAGTAAGTCGTGCTGATGTGTACGTCGTCGAGGATTTTGACTGATAACGCAGTGAAATTATTTATCTGAAAGTCTATATATCGTTTTTTATAAGCGCCTGTTTTTTATGGTGCCCGGGACGAGACTTGAACTCGTACAGAGACTATGCTCCGAGGGATTTTAAGTCCCTTGCGTCTACCAATTCCGCCACCCAGGCACAGATTGAGACCTTTGCAAAATTGAGCATTTTTCAAAGGTCTCAGGTTTTGCGTCTATTTTGAGTAAAAAACAGAAAGCAGCTTAATAATTGAAAACCTGAAAAAAAGCAAGGGAGAAACCTGAAAATATTATTTGTCAAGTATGTTTCTAATCCTTTTAGAAAGCTGTATCATATTAAATGGTTTTTGAATAAATCCATCGCAATCACGGCTCATTATTTTACTTGCCTGGCCGTCAATGCTGTACCCGCTGGAAAGCAGAACCTTTATATCCGGTTTTATCTCCTTGAGAACATCATATACCTGGCTTCCCCCCAAATCCGGCATAATCATGTCCAATATGACCAGTGCAATTTTATTCTTGTCTTTTTTAAAAATTTCCAAGGCCTCTTTTCCACCTCTGGCGATAAAAACATCATAACCCATATTATTGAGCATTTCCCGGGAAACAGTAATAACCATATCCTCATCGTCAACTATTAAAATCGTCTCAGTTCCATACAGGATTTCTTCCTCTGTATCATCTATCTGTGATTTAACGACTTGTGCTTCTACGATCGGCAGGTGAAAATTAAATGTTGTCCCTTCACCCTTTTTGCTATTAACATTGATTATTCCCCCATGATTTTTTATGATACCATAGGCTGAAGCAAGCCCGAGCCCTGTACCGCGGCCCAACTTCTTGGTTGTAAAGAATGGCTCAAAAATATGTTGCTGTGTCTCTTCATCCATACCAACACCTGTGTCGGTCACAGAAACCATAACATATTTACCGGGTTTTATCCCATAATGCATAACATCTTCATCATCTAATGTAACATTTTTCGTATGAATAAATATGTCTCCACCTTCAGGCATCGCATGCCAGGCATTCACAAAAAGGTTTAAAAGAACCTGTTCGATTTGTGACTGGTCTATTTCAACTGCACAAACATCCTTCTGAAATATCGTGTGAATCCTGGTCTCCTTTCTTGTGCGACCAAACATATCAGAGCACTTCTCTATGAGCTCGTTAATATCGGTAGGCTTAGCCTCGTATTTACCACCCATGGCAAAACCTAAAAGCTGTTTGGTAAGATCTGATCCCCTTCCAACTATATCTTCTATGCTTTTGAGGTGTTTATAATGGGGATGGGTTAAATCGATATCATGACTTATCAAAGAAATCCGACCCATGATTCCCATAAGCAGGTTATTAAAATCGTGAGCAATACCGCCCGCCAGTGTCCCTTATCGCCTCCATCTTTTGAGCCTGCAGCAGTTGCGCCTCAAGGCGTTTTCTATCACCTACATCTCTTGCTACCCCATAAGTTCCTATAAATGTTTTATCGGTCCCATTTACAGGTTTGTCATATATACCCATGGATTTTAATTCTATAATCAAACATTTTTCCGGATCATGGCCATTGTCTGATTTCTTTAGCCTCAATTCAACGCCGGAAGTAGCACGAGAACCTGTTCTTCTCTCATTAAAGTGATATTTTGCTTTATCTATATCATCTTTAAATACAATATCTGTATAGTGTTTATTTACAAGCTGCTCGGTATCGCGACCGAGTAAAGATTCGGCAGCACCATTTATAAACGTAATTTCTCCTTCTGGATTAAGGGTATAAATTATATCCGGTGATGCATCGACCAGATATCGGTATCGCTGTTCCGTTACCTTAAGTCTTCCGTTGACAAGCTCATGTTCTTTTTTTAATTTAATCTGATTAATTGTATTTTTTACTCTTGCCAAAAGTTGTTCAAAATCAAAGGGTTTTCTAAGATAATCATGAGCGCCCATTTTCAAACATTCAACGGCTGATTCAACACTTGCATGCCCAGTCATAATTATAACCAGGGTATCTGGATAATGACTTTTTATAAAATCCATAACCTGGTGGCCATTCATGCCGGGCATAATCATATCGAGGAGAACTATATCATAGCTATCTTTGTTCAAACATTCTATTGCTTCTTTGCCATTACAACCGGTCTGTATATTATAGCCCTCATTGCTTAACAAAATCTTCAGGCTATCCCGCATCCGTGCTTCATCATCTACTATTAAGATTTTGGGCACATACGACATAATTACCTCCACATCTCAATTCTACCGATCATTAATCGGCAACAATATGTTAAAAGTTGTACCGGTTGCCTCATCACTTTCGCAACTCATTGTCCCTTTTAATCCCTTGATAATGTTATATGCAATAGACAGACCCAATCCAGAATGGCCATCACCCTTTGAGCTGACAAACGGTTCAAATAAATTCGACTTTATTTCTTCTGGAATTCCTGATCCGCTATCGTTGATGATAATTTCAACAAATCCCTGATCTCCTTTATCTGTTTTTTTATTGAATCCGGCGTCTTGGGAGTTTGTAATTAATCTGGTATTAATTTCAATATTTCCGCCATTGGGCATAGCCTCAACAGCATTCTTTATTAGATTGATAAAAACCTGCTTAAGACCATTTTTATCCGTCACAATGGTAGGTATGGACGAATCCAGGCTAAATTTAGCCACAACACCTGACTGAACCAGTAATGATTCATGGGTAATTTTGATAAGATCAGATATTAAAGTATTAATATCAACGAGTTCCTTTTGTCTTGCTTTAGGTTCCAATAAGTCTGACAATTCATTAATAATAAGATTTATTCGATCTACTTCTTCATTGATAATTATTATTTCTTCTTGTGCCGGACTATCCTTGGCAAGTTTTAGCCCCAGTATCTTAAGATAATTTTTCATAATACTCAGAGAATTGCTCACTTCATGTGCTACTTTATCAGCTACAGTCGAGGAAACAGTCAAATGCTCAGATTGAATAAGCTTTGCCTTAGATTTTCTCTCATTTTCAGCATTTATGACAACAGCCACCTGGTTTGCAAACATGTTTATGAAATTTAAATTGTTAAACAAAACATGAGATTTGGGTTCATCTATACCTATAACTATCACGCCAACACAATTTTTCTGAGATAGCATGGGAATGCACAGCATACCTTCTTTTTTAGTCAAGCGAATGATCTGGGAATCAATAATGCTGAGATTAACTCCTTTAATATGGCCAAAAGAATCCAGCGATGTTTTTTCAGCAAGCGCTCTTGTCAAAAGGCAGTTTTTACCTTGAACGGGAATAACTATTTCCTTGATTAGCGAATCATAACCTGCTCCATTGCCGACAATCCCTTGCAGGGCATCTTTCTCCTGATTATAAAGAAAAAAAAGCACGCTTTTTATATCAAACAAAATTTGCAAACCCTGCCTTACAACCTTCAGTATTGAATCATCATCATGGCATTCAAACAGATTTTGAAGCACGCCTTGCAGTTGTGATATGTTTATGGCCGCACGGACGAATTCCTTTTGCCTGGCAGCATCTTTTTCACAAGTCGATTCATCTAAATTATCAGGATCTTCAATAGTTATATCCAGCGATTCTGCGGCCCGCTTTACCTCTTTATAAGACAATGGAACTATCGTTTCTAATACTGAACGCTCTAAATCCAAAACCTCTTTTGCCATATCAAGGTTGTCACTGCTATCTCCATCTATCCCGGAACTAAGAATATTTGCTGCATATACAATTTTGACAAGAGGAAGTGCGTCAACAATTCTGTGCTGTGGTTCATGGTGATAAAGAACGGCATCTGCAATAAACGATTGAGGCAACCAGCTATTGATAAGCTGTGCCCCTGTCTCACAGTGTGAGATCCCAAGCCGTTTTTCGCAGTCTATTAGAACGTCTGGATTGTTCCCGGTGGATTGCAGCGCCTCGGTGTATTGCTCCCGGCAATTCACCAATAAAACCGACTTGCCGATATCATGAAAAAGACCAGCCAGATATGCTTCATCAGGGCTGGGATATGAAACCTTTCCGGCAATCATTTTGGCTAACACGGCGCACATAAGAGAATGCCGCCATAAAATCTTTAACGCAGAGATATAACTACTCCCCATCTCGTTAAAGCTCTGCTGTACTATAGCGCTGGTTGCAATATTTTTGCTAATATCGGGGCCTAAAAGTAAAAGAGCCTGATCAATAGTTGTTACTCTACCTGGCAGACCATAATAGACAGGATTGACCATTGACAGCAGCCTCATACTTAACGAGGCATCTTTATTGATAATTTGTGAAATAGACTCAATTTCAACCGGTTTCTTATTACATACTTCAAGCAATTTAAGAAGGATATGAGGAAGGGTTAGCAAACTCTGGGTAGCCCCTATTTTATTAAAAAATTCTATTGAATTGTTTTTCATAAAACTTTCTGCCTTTGGCCTATTTTGATGACATATATCAAATAAACCATTAAATATCGGCAAGTTGTAAAATTATGGTTATAAAAATTTTATTAGATCATGTATTATATAAATAAATATATCTTGTGTGTCAAATAAAAAAATACAACTATATGTGGTATTGTAAATTACTAAACAACTTAATGTTGTTTTAAGTGTAAGCACTATTTATACCAAAAAAAATTAGCTAAAATATATACAAACATATTAAATGGTTATGAATTTTAAGAGAAAATGAAATACAATTTAATATGTAATTTATTTCACTTTATGAAAAATTTTACACATATGAGCTAATTTATGAGTTTTATAAGAAATAATGAATTCGGGCTCTTACCCCCTTGTCAAACAATATAGCATCTGATAATTATTATAATATGCAAAATTCATCAGATAATCCGTTTATAATTCTTGCTTCCAAATCCCCTAGACGAAAGTATCTATTAAAGCAGGCGGGACTGTCTTTCACTGTTATACCGAGCAATATCGATGAAAACTCCATTCCCATATCGCGACCTGAAATTTATGTAAGAACTCTTGCTGAAGCCAAAGCAAAAGACATATCAAAGAAATATCCTGAAAGCTGGGTTATTGGAGCTGATACTGTTGTCCTGATAGACGAAATTATACTTGGCAAACCATCTTCAAAAACCGAAGCGCGTGCTATGTTGAAACAACTCAGCGGGCAGATACATAAAGTTCTTACAGGTTATTCGATATGTTGCAAAGCCAGGAATAGGTTTTTTTCAGAAACCATAATAACTGAAGTGCTTTTCAAAAACCTGACCAATGATGAAATAGAATGGTACATTAATACAGAAGAGCCTTTTGATAAAGCAGGGGCATATGCCATTCAGGGACTTGGCACTTTTCTTGTAAAAAGCATCAATGGTTCCTATACAAATGTAGTAGGTCTTCCTGTTTGCGAAGTCATTGAATTCCTTATAAAAGAACTGCCCCGCAGCAAGCTTCGGGGAATTTAACCCAATAACTCACAAAAATCTGCGCAACCTGCCCGCTTGTGCCTCGCAGTGGCAGGCGGGTCTGCGTAATCTGCGGATTAGAAATTATGGAATTTGAAGCTCTTAAAATAAGACTAATTAATGTTAAAGAACGTATCAAAAAAGCCGCTGTCGATTGCGGCAGGGATCCTGAAAGCGTTCGCCTTGTGGTTGCGAGTAAAACCATACCAGAAGATACGGTCAGAGAAGCAATAAAAGCAGGCGTTAAAATCCTTGGAGAAAGCTATATTCAGGAAGCCAGAGATAAAATCAACATACTGTCATCTTATCCTGTTTCATGGCACTTTATAGGCCACCTTCAGAGTAACAAAGCAAAATACGCTGTCAAGCTTTTTGATATGATTCACACAGTAGATTCTTTAAAACTCGCCAAGGAATTAAATAAGCAGGCAAAAAAAATAAACAAGATCCAAAAAATTCTGATTCAGGTAAATATAAGTATGGAATCAACAAAATCAGGAATTTATGAAGAGGATGCACAAAAGCTGATAAAAGAAATTAGTTTATTTGAACATGTATCCGTCAAAGGTCTTATGACAATGCCGCCCTTCTTCAATAATTCTGAAATAGTCGGGCCTTATTTTTTAGCTCTGAGGAATCTGCAAGATAAAATCAGGAATGAAGCAATAAAAAATATCAACATGCAGGAATTATCTATGGGTATGACAGGTGATTTTGAGGTTGCAATAAAGGAAGGAGCAACCTTTGTCCGCATTGGAACTGCGATTTTTGGAGAAAGAAGTTGAAAATTTTGCTGCATATATGTTGCGCACCATGCTCTATATATCCGGTCAAAACCCTTCGTAACGACAACCATGATGTAATGGGGTTTTTTTACAGACATAATATACATCCTTACACTGAGTGTCTAAAAAGGCAGGAAACTCTGCAATATTATGCAAATATTATTAATCTAAAGGTCATTTACCAGGAAGGCTATGATCTTGAAAATTTTATTCAAAACACGGTTTTCAGAGAATCAAATCGATGTTTATACTGCTATCACGACCGGCTGAGGTCGACAGCCCTTATAGCAAAGCGCGGAAAGTTTGATTGTTTCTCCTCTACTCTTTTATACAGCAAGTTCCAGAAGCATGACATGATAAAGTCGATAGGAGAATCTATTGGAAAATCAGTCGGCATTCCATTTTACTACCGGGATTTTCGCTCCGGCTGGAAAGAAGGCATGGAAGAATCTAAACGCCTTGAACTATACCGCCAGCAATACTGCGGCTGTATTTACAGCGAAAAAGAAAGATATTTTGGTGAGTAATGCGCGATTTTTTAATCAGACCCATAAGATACCAGGCAGTGGCCAAGTATCTGAGCAAGATACTGATTATCCTGGCAGCCCTCCAACTGGCGCCAATAGCTGTTTCCATTATCTATCAGGAATTCTCTCTAACCGTTATATACCTCATGTTAACTCTTTTTATATTTACCATCGGTTATTTCGGGGATAAAAAACTTCCCGAAGTTGACCTGGACATTAAGGAAGCACTGGTATTAGCCAGTTTTATCTATTTCATTCTATCCTTAATAATGGCCACGGTCTGGACATTTGCCGGTCTTCCCTTCCTGGATGCATTGTTTGAAGCCATGTCCGCGGCCACAACTACCGGCCTCAGTACTCTGCCAATAGAGAGTTTGTCGCAGACCATGCTCTTTACACGATCATTCGTCCAGTGGATTGGCGGCCTCAGCATTGTAGTATTGACTATTTCAGTGCTGATAGGGCCGGGGACAACAGCTTATCGACTATTTACAGTATCCGTAGGGGAAACCAAGGTTTCTCCCAGCGCCATAAAAGCGACAAAGATACTCTGGCGGGCATACGCCATTATTACAGCCACTTGTATGCTGGCTTTTTATTTGAGTGGGATGGATTTATTTCAGGCGGGCTGTCAGGCAATGGCGACCATATCTACAGGCGGATTTGCTACCGAAAAAGAGAGCTTCGCTGCCTTTTCGTCAGCAGCCATAATCTTTTGTTCTCTATTTATGGTCATTGGTGCCACCAATCTCAACATGTTTCATCCTCTCAACAAAGCCCATTTGAACATATTCAAGGATACGCAGTGGCGCGTCCTTATCATTTGCATTGCAGTTCTTATGTTTATTTTTTTCCTGGGCATGATTGAAACCTGTTCGTGGAAAGAGGCAATCTATAAATCCTTTTTTCAGACCGTGTCAGCCCAATCTACGAGCGGATTCTCCACCATGGATTTTGCTCAAGCTCCGGCGCTTTCAAAGCTTTCAGCTATATTTTCCATGTCCATAGGCGGTTCTATCGGCTCAACAGCCGGGGGAATAAAAATATACAGGCTGGTTATATTTATAAAACTCTTATATATCCTGGTTATCAGAATTCATCAGCCCAAAGAAGTGATTACGCATTTACGGGTCAATAATATTGCTTTAAGTCGTGAAGATATTGAGGCAGCCATTGTCTCCATCACTTTATTTTTCTTAACGGTATTGGTCTCGGTGACCTTCTTTGTAGGAGCCGGCTATAATTTTCTGGATTCGCTTTTCGAGGTGGTTTCAGCTACCGGAACAGTCGGTCTTTCCACAGGCATTTGCAGCCCGGATCTTTCCGAACATTTAAAGATAATACTTTTTTTTGATATGTGGATGGGGCGGCTTGAAATATTTCCCTTTCTTATTCTTATCTACCCCCGCACATGGGTGAAACGGAGGATGTAATGAGGGCAATTGTTATTGGTGCCGGCAACGTAGGCATTATGGTGGTAAAACGCCTTATTGAATGGAAGGATGAGGTAATCCTTATTGAAAAGGATAAAGATATAGCTGAAAATCTGGCGGATAAACTCGATTGTACAGTAATAAATGGCGATGGTTCAGACCCTGAGACACTGAAGAAGGCTCAGGTGGAGGAAGCAGACGTCATAATAGCTCTGACGGATAATGATCAAAGCAATATCATCATCGGATTAATGGCCAGAACATTCGCCGATATCAAAACCATGATTAAGATAACCAAACCGGACTTTATCCCGATTAGTAGAAAACTGGGATTTGACAATATCATCACGCCGTCTGTAACTGCAAGTGTTCAGGCCAGTTACCTGACGCGGGGTTTGAATATATTGGAACTTGTTAATCTGGTTCGGAGAGAAGCGAAGTTCTATCATTTATCGGCCGGTGAAAATCTTCACGAAAAAAAAATTGTAGATCTTGCTATCCCTAAAGATGCATTGCTTTTCGCCATCTATCGCCAAAAAGACTTCCTTATTCCAAAGGGTGATGTCGAGATTCGCAAGGATGATGAACTGGTCTTTATCCTTAAAGAAACAGCCCTCGAAGAGCTTAAAAATGCGCTGGGCGTGAAATGAAATTGTTGACATGCAAATACAATCTGCATGAGAATTGTCTGATTCATGATTTGCGCAGTGGCAAGATATGTATACTTTTTTGGTAGCCTTAATAGGACGCGGTGTTTCATTATAAGTGAGTTTTTCCGTTAATATAAGCAGGTACTCTAAATACCTACTTTATACTCCCCAAAAATACTCCTTGGCCGTTGAACAATATACTTATATTAATATTTTTGTTAGATTAAATCATGATTCAAAAATATTATGCTCACACAGTAAAAGCTAAACCTCCCTCTGACTGGCAACCGCTGGAAGAACACCTGAGAAATGTCGCAGAAATGACCCGTTTATTTGCTGATGCTTTTGGCGCCGGGGATTGGGGTTATCTGGCGGGGCTGTGGCACGATATCGGAAAGTATTCGGACGAATTTCAGCAGAAGCTCAGCATTCAAGAGGGAAGCGATGCTCACATTGAAACAAAACCGGGGCGTGTAGATCATTCGACAGCAGGGGCAAAACACGCTTCCAATCTTTTGAAAGATAAAGGTAAATTGCTGGCCTACGTCATTGCCGGGCACCATGCCGGACTTCTGGATGGAAAATCCAATGATGCGTGTCTTTACAACCGGTTAAAAAAAGAAAACATCCCCGATTATTCCTCCTGCCCCGAACGTATCCTTAGCAGTAAAAGCTTGGGTAATCTACCCTTCGATCTTAATGTCCATGATCCGAAGCGTTTCGGCTTTCAAATTTCCTTTTTTATAAGGATGATTTATTCCTGCCTTGTAGATGCTGATTTTCTCGATACTGAAGTGTTTATGAACAAAGAAAAATCTTCCTGGCGAAAAGGGTATCCCAGTTTAACTGAATTGGACAACAAACTTAGCTCCGCGCTCAATCAATTAGCTAAGGATGCCCCCAAGACATCAATCAATAAACACAGGGCGGCAATCTTAAAAGATTGCCTTGATGCCGCCGGAAGCCCCCAGGGTCTGTTCTCCTTAACAGTTCCGACAGGAGGCGGAAAAACGCTTTCGTCTCTTGCATTTGCAATGAAACATGCGCTCAAGCACGGTCTCGAAAGGATTATTTATGTTATTCCCTATACCAGCATTATCGAGCAGAATGCGGCTGTTTTCAGGGATATTCTGGGAGAAGATGCTGTGCTGGAGCACCACAGCAACTTTGAACCAAAGGAAGAAGATCATCGTTCCCGCCTTGCCCCGGAAAATTGGGACGCTCCGCTTATAGTTACTACAAATGTCCAATTCTTTGAGTCATTATTTCGCAGCCGGTCATCAAGATGCAGGAAGATTCATAATATAGCAAACAGTGTGGTTATTCTTGATGAAGCGCAAATGCTGCCGGTACCCCTGTTAAAGCCATGTCTTGAAGTTCTCAGGGAACTCTCGACTGCATACAAGACATCAATAGTCCTATGTACGGCCACCCAGCCGGCTTTATCGACGACAGAAACTTTTAAAGATGGATTGGAAGGCGTGCGTGAGATTGTTTCTGACCCTAGTAAACTTTATGCCGAGTTTAAACGGGTTCAAGTGGAAAAACTGCCGATGATTTCCGATGATGAATTGGCGAAAAGATTAAACAAATGCAAGCAGGTCTTGTGTATCGTAAATACACGGAAACATGCCAGACTCATCTTCGAGCGGATTCATAATGAAAAAGAAGGTTGTTATCACCTGAGTGCTCTGATGTGTCCTGCACACAGGACAGCAACCCTGAACAAGATAAGATCAGCCCTACTTGATGATATCCCATGCCGGGTTGTAAGCACACAGTTGATCGAGGCCGGGGTGGATATTGATTTTCCTGTTGTCTTTCGTTCCTTGGCTGGCATTGATTCTATAGCCCAGGCAGCGGGTCGCTGTAACAGGGAAGGGAAGTTGCATGAAGGTGGACAGGTTTTTGTTTTTTCGCCTGAAGATGGTCTCCCACCGGGTCACTTTCGACAAACAGCCCAGACCGCCGAAGGTGTGATGCGGCACCATGAGGATCTTTTATCGCAGGAAGCGGTTACCGAATATTTCAGGACGCTTTACTGGATTCAAGGAGAAAGACTTGATGAGTATCGGATACTGGATGATCTTGCCGAAGACGCGATAAATGGGAACTTCCCTTTCAGGGTCGTAGATAAAAAGTTCAAGATTATAGAAGATGGCGCTGAATCCATTATCATTCCCTGGAATGAGGAAGCAGAAAAAATCATCAGTGGTTTGCGTTATTCTGAATATCCGGCATCCTTTGCCAGAAAAGCTCAGCGTTATGCTGTGCAGGTATATCCGAAAGTACTGGGCAGTCTGGTATGTGCGGGCAGTGTCGAATGCATGCATGATCAGTATTGTGTACTAACCAACATGGATATTTACCGTGATGATCTTGGGCTTTGTCCCGAGGATCCAACCTTTCATAAAGTTGGAAACCTAATAGTGTGATGAAGCAACATAGTGAAACCTATGAAATAAATTATCAGAGAAAGGAGGGGTCTTAATGTCGTATGGGATAAAATTAAAAGTCTGGGGTGATTATGCCTGTTTCACACGGCCGGAGATGAAGGTAGAACGAGTTAGCTATGATGTAATGACGC
>VMSQ01000206.1 GCA_013792055.1 Desulfobacteraceae bacterium | reverse complement strand
GGTATCCTGAAAAACACGCCGATCCCTGCCATGACCAGCACAACTCCCCAGACAAACTGAATATTTTTATTTTTAGCCATAGATCCTTCCTGTTTTATTTAAAAATTCTTCTGCCTCTTACAGTGAGACCTTTGCAGAACGCGACATTTTTTTGTCAGGCAAGCAAGGCAAAGATTTTAACCGCAGGAATACATTGAGTATTTTGAGGATAGCGCTAAAGCTTCACTGCGTGCCAAAATCTGAAGACTGACGCTGCATCACGGAAAAATAGCAGTTATGCAAAGGTCTCACAGTCTAATTAGAGTGTTCCGACCCTATTCCAATGGGCTTGGTTTTTGTATAGCTTTTTACAATATTTTTACTATACCTCAATGTCAAGACAAGCTATCCTTTATTTCAGCCTTTTTGCTTAAGATTATTTAAAAATGCAGTTGGATTTGTTTCCTTAATGTATTTTTTAATGCCATTAACTATAGCCTCACACAATTGTTCCTGATATTTTGCATTTATTAATCTCTTGCATTCTTTTGGATTACTTATAAATGACGTTTCTATTAGAATGGCCGGCATTTGAGCTCCGAGAAGGACATAAAACGGTGCCTGCTTAACCCCTTTGTTATTGATTCCTCCATAGTCGTTCTTTTTTAAAAGGCTACACAAAGCTGTCTGGACATAGTCTGCAAGACGGCTCGACTCATTTATTTTTGCATTCTGCATCAAATCACTTAAAATTGTCTGAAGATCGCTGATATTTTTTGTTGATGTGGCATTTTCACGTGCGGCAACTAAAATGGATTCATCATCAGTTGCAAGATTAAGAAAATATGTCTCAATACCGAATGCCCTCCTGTTTCTTGCAGCATTAGTGTGTATTGATATAAAAAGGTCTGCATTTTTTGTATTTGCGATAGCGGTTCTTTCTTCCAAAGTTAAATAACGGTCACTATTTCTGGTAAGAAATACTTCACATCGCAGCTCTTCACGAATCTTTTTTGCAAGCTCCTTTGCTATCTTAAGAACAACATCTTTTTCATAAACGCCTTTAAGATACCCTGATGCACCAAAATCACGCCCGCCATGACCTGGATCTATAACTATACAGTTTACTCCAAGGGCAAGCTGTTTTGCCAGAGCGCTTGTTGTAATTTGCTTGTCTTTTTTTGTAGTCTCAAATTTTGATGGTTTTTCCCCTGTTTCCGTTCCCCAGACATCAATGACAATTCTGAATGGGTTTTTAAGAGAAAAGATTTTATAGGTTTTAAAAGACTTTATATCTACTACGACTCGAACCATATCTGCGGTAAACTGGCCGGCTCTTGCATCACTCAGCAAATCGTCATTTATGGGAATTGTCTTTGTTATACCATCTCCGAGTTTGCTGTTGTACAAATCCACATAAAGTCTTTTAGGTTTTTGAATTGATGGGTCTTTTCTCAGCAGTCTGTGATTATATGTTGTATCTTTATCCGCATCGATAACTATTCGCGTATAGCTTGGATTGGACCAGTATCTGAGGCCGGTTATCGTAACGAGATTATTGTTTTGAGGCAGACTATGAGTTTTTATAATCTTTTTTTTAACAGGAGGAAGAAGAGGAAGTGAAAAAGCACGAACTGCATTCACGGCTTTACGATTGTACCTGCTTTTTGGGAACTGTTTTATTATGCGTTCGAAGATATCAATAGCTTCTTTTCTATCCGACCCTTTTAATGAAATTTTGTACAGATTACCGTAAAGCTCTCCTGACATGTACAGACCGGCCGCTGCCCATGGACCTTTTGGATCATGTTTGTAAACCGCCTGGAACTTCTCAATGCACAGCAGCCAGTTATGCCTGTATTTCTGTTTATGGGAGTTATTGCGAAGTATTTTATAACAGGCTTCGGCTTCAAAATACTTATCCTTTGCCGTGATTGCAAATGACTCACAGGGCCATAAGCCTACAAGAACGTAGCAGCAGATGAGTAAACTAAATAATATGTTTTTTTTATATTGCATGACAAGGTTCAGGGTTCATAAGGGCTAAATTAGTCACAACGTCATTCCGGCGAAAGCCGGAATCCAGTCAAACAATTGTATTGTACAAATCCCGCCAATTCGGATTACTGCTTTCAATCAATTCCAGTTTCCATTTTCGCTTCCATTCTTTCAATCGTTTCTCCCGCTCAATAGCGGATTCCATACTCTCGTGTACTTCATACCAAACCAGTTGATGAACACCGTAACGTTTGGTAAAACCTTCCACCATATTGTTTTTGTGCTCCCATATCCTCTTGACGAGGTCTGAAGTCACTCCGATATAGAGGGTACCATTTCGTTTGCTTGCCAAAATATAAACCGCTGGCTGTTTGTTCACTAATGCTCCCTGGATTCCGGCTTTCGCCGGAATGACGAACGAAAAACCGGAATGACGAACGAAAAACCGGAATGACGAACGAAAAATCCCGCCCACTAACCACTGACCACTGTCCTAATCAGTAAGTTCATTAATCCGCTTGAGAAGCTCCTGGCCGCTGTTTGAGATTATCTGAGCAAACTCCTTCTGTTTTTCAGACAGGGTTCCGTAAAACGGTTTTTGAATCAGATCAGCCATGCCGATAATGCTGTTTAACGGCGAGCGAAGATCATGGGCTACATCAGGGGACAGCTTAGAGTTTAAGGCATTTGCTCCTCCGCCTTGATCAATAAACCGTTTTATCCTAAGCATAACCTTGACTCGTGTTATCAACTCAAGGTTATCAATCGGTTGTACAAGATAATCGTCTGCACCAAGTTCCAACCCCTTTATCTTGCTTTTCAGGTCACTGAGTGTTGCCGTCAAAAAAATTATTGGAATACGCTTTGTGAGTTCATCTTCTTTCAAAATTTTACAAACCTGAAAGCCGTCCATTTTGGGCATGTGAATATCAAGCAGGATCACGTCAGGCACTTTTTCTTTGACGGCGATCAGACATTCTTCACCGTCATAGGCTCTTATTACCTCACACCCGATATGGTATTTCAAAATATCGCATATCATAAGAGATACATCTTTATTGTCTTCAACTACCAGTACCTTAGTCGAGTTGTCGAGTTGTCGAGTTGTCGAGTTGTTAAATTGTTGAGTCATGATTCCCTTTCCTTTTGAGTTTTCAGATATTTTATGTATCCATTTAAAACTCTAATAGCAGAAACAACATCATCAATTAAATATTCACATCGTCAATAACCATTTAAGATTGAATATTGAATATTGAATATTGTATATTTGTGGAAATCGCTTCGCTCCATTAATTCATACCTGCCCGCCATCGCGAGCCGTACTCAATGCTCTTCGTTCTTTTGTTGGCTCGCTCAGACGAAGCGGGCGGGTAAAATTAACAGAATTCATTAAATTTTCAATATTCAATATTCAATCTTCAATTACCAATGACCAGCAACCACTTCCCTACTCGACCACTCAACTACCCAGCCATTGCTCAACCTTCCTTAAAAGATCTTTTGGCGTTACAGGCTTAGAAATATAATCACAGCATCCTGCTGCAAGCACCCTCTCCCTGTCTCCCTTCATTGCCCTTGCTGTGAGGCCGATGATAGGAATCTCTTTTAGACCCTCCATCTCTAAAATATGCCTGGTCGATTCCAACCCGTTCATAACAGGCATATGCATATCCATAAGAATCAAATCCGGCTTCTCTTTCCTGGCTATTTCAATTGCTTCCCGCCCATCATTTGCCTCATAGACCGTGTAACCTTTTGTATTCAAGATCTCCCTTATAAGCGTCAAGTTATCGGGCCTGTCTTCGACTACCAATATCCTTGTCTGCCCCTTCCTGTCGGCCTTTTTCTTCCTTTCCTCAGTTACCTGACGAACCGGCGGCTTGATCGGTTCAGCAGCTTTCTCAAACCCTGCATATAGCAATTTATCCGTCAAGGCTAATAGAGCACCCTTGTCAATCCTCCCCTTTGTAATCACACCCTTGACATTTTTACTCATACCTCTTTTTTCATCTTCTGTGAGATCCTTAGCGGTAAGAATCAATACCGGCAGGTTTTTCAAATTATCTCTCTTTTGAAGTTCTTCGAGTACCTTAAACCCGTCCATCTCCGGCATGCGGAGGTCTAAAAAGATCAGATCAGGGGTGTACTTGTTTAAAATCTGAAGCCCTTCGGAACCGCTTAGGACAAATATTGAGTGGTAATTTTTATCTTTAAAAATTATTTTAAGCTCTCTTATAACAATTGGGTCATCGTCTATTATCAGTATTCTCGCGGCATTACTGCCCGGAAGCTCAATCTCTTTATCAGCAGCTTCCGTCTCCTGAATTAAGGCCGTTCTTACCGTTTCTCTCCACTTTTCTTCGGTCAGCCTTAATTTGCTTCTTCTATCCTTCCTTAATATTATTGTAAAGGTAGATCCCTTCCCTACCTCGCTTTCCAGCTCTATTTTTCCATCCATTAATTTAACCAGATTATAGCAAATACTCAGACCAAGGCCGGTGCCGTTGTATTCTCTTGTTAATGAACCGTCAACCTGGCGGAAGGGCTTGAAAATATATTCCAGTGCTTCGGAAGGTATCCCTATTCCTGTATCGCTGACCTTTATGATGACAAAATCATAATGTTCTCCTTCCTCAATCCCGGCAGATACATTAATCTCACCTTTTTTTGTAAATTTGACTGCATTTCCAAGGAGATTTAATAAAATCTGTCTTAATCTATCAATATCGCAATATGTAAAAATATCATGTGCAATATCTATGTTCAAAGCAAGCCCCTTCTTTTTAACAAGCAGCAGGATAGAGCCGGCAACACTGCTGATAAAGTCCCTTAGATAAATCTTGCTTATGGAAAGTTCCAGCTTGCCGGACTCAATCTTTGCAAGGTCCAGGATATCGTTTATCAGTTGTAAAAGATTCTTACCGTTTCTCGCAATAATCTCAAGATATTCCTTTTGTTTTTCATTAACCTGGCCGGCGCTGTTATCGGACATAAGGGCTGTCAGCCCAAGTATGGCATTAAGAGGAGTGCGAAGTTCATGGGACATATTTGACATAAATTCCGACTTGAAGCGGCTGGCTTCCTTTACCCGTTCTGCCTGTTCCTTTATATCATTTTTTTGAGTCGTCAACTCTTCGCTCTGGGCCTTAAGCTCTTCGCTTTGGGCCTGAAGCTCTTCGCTCTGGCTTTGAAGCTCCTCATTCTGGGCCTGAAGCTCCTCGCTCTGGGCTGTAAGAAGATCGTTTTTATCTTTTAATTCATCGGCTATCTCCTGAATGCGCAGATATGCGAGTGAATTATTGATACTTATACCCAGTTGAGAGACTATCACATTCAAAAATTTAAGATCCCTGCTTGAATAATCATGGATGCTTGCCAGTTCCAGGATTCCCACAACTTGATTCTGGAAAATGATCGGCATACACATGACATTCTTCGGCAGTCCCTCAAGAGACCCTGATGTTATCCGGAAATAATTTTCCGGCACATCTTTAACCAGTATCATTTTTCTTTCCTGTGCTGTTTGCCCTGGAAGGCCATGGCCGAACTTAAAAGTATATTCCTCGGGCTCCTTATCAATGCCGAAAGCTGATACTGGACGCAGGTCTTTTGTTTCTTTTTCATATAGATAGATTACACCTAACTGCGAATTGGTATGACTTGCTATTTTATTGATTACATTTATTAAAAGAGGCTCAATTTCAAGCTCGGCATTCAGCGTCATGACTATTTCGCTGTGAGCTTTCTGGGTACTATTGCTTTGTTCCAATGCCTGATTTTTTTTCGTCAGCGCCTCAGTCCTCAGTTTTACTTTATTTTCCAGGGAACGGCTGTAATCTTCAATCTTTTCTCTTGATTCTGCCAGGTTCTGTGCCATTTTGTTGATGGATTTACTTAACCTTCCTATTTCCCCGCTTGTATCCGCTGAAAGGCGTGTACTAAAATCACCGGTTGCTATCTTATCTGCAGCATCTTTTATCCTCCTGAGAGGCTTTCTAAGACCTGCCACAAGCAGAAAGTCGAACATCACTACCGCAATGACCACCACCAGCCCGACTGTCAGGTTCTGATTTCTTAATATCTTTACGGGTTTTATAATTTCATTAAAATCTTTTTTAACCACAATAAACCAGTCCAAACCTTTAATTTCCGCTGGCCCATATGCAATAGAGGCAGGAATCGCCCTGTAATCAGTTATATTCTCTTTGTATCCTGATCTCCCTTCAACAACTTCACTGAGCGACACTGCCTCTGTCTTAACCTTTAAAATAGCGCTCTGTTTTAAGAACTGCGAATCTGAACGCATCAACAGGTCTTTTCCTGTAACATATGCTTCGCCTGTCTTACCCAGCCACTCATCTCTAAGCAGGATGGAATTAATCTGCTCAACAGGAATACGGATTATCAGCACACCGAGCCTGTCTCCGGCCTTAAATTCTTTCCTTTCCTTATGACTTACCATAGTGGTGCCGATAAAGGCAGCAGGCCTGCCGGATGGAGGATATTCCTTAAAATCAACCAGGCTTGTTCCGGTTTTAGCATTTCTAAAACACTCGGCCAGGTTGGTATTGGAATAAATGCCGTTTATAAGGTTTGTGCCCCAATCTTTGCCTTTCTGTACCGTTATAAGCGCATCGCCCGCATTACTGACAAAAAGCATATCCTCAAATCCATAATCTTCGCATATCTCCACACATCTCTTGTGGTACTTTTTATCAACGGACTTAAAATCCTCTCCGTCAATGCCTCCTTTATTGTATGCCGCGAGATAATCCGTCAGAATATCTTTAAACAGGCGGTGATTGCTCAGCATGTTTAAATCCAATTTAAGATGCTTAAAAAAATCTTGAAGCCGTACTTTCCGATCCTCTCTGAGGGAAAGCAGTTGGTCAGTGGCCTGCTTGTTCAGAATCTTATATGCATGACGATAATTAAGATAGCCGAGCAGTAAAACAGGCAATAGACCTACGGTAAAGAAAGCAATAGCCAGTTTTGTTCTGAATCTCAT
>VMSQ01000329.1 GCA_013792055.1 Desulfobacteraceae bacterium | reverse complement strand
TTGTTTTTAATTTTTCAAGGTTGGGGTGGATAGAAGGGTGCCTGGCAACGCCATCCTATATATTTATTAACAATTCCGACACTATATTTGTTGTTGATCGTGATAATTCAAGGGTAAGTATATTTAAGTGAAAGATAACTTGATGTTTTTATATGGAATAATAGCATTATATCTTTTTTTTCTTGTTGTTCCATCAAATACACTTGGAGACATGACAGTTGATCCTCATGGCAGAAGAGAAATGTGCAGCCATTGTCATATATCAGAGGCAGTTCATAAGGGTGAGAAAAAATTTCGTTTAGATACCATTGAAGCAACCTGTTTGGCATGCCATGCTAAGATGGGGGATAGTTTAGATGAATATCTGAATCGCATGATTCCAGATGTAAAAATAAAGAAGGAAATGATACAATACTTCACAAAACAAGCTGATTTTTCGTGTCATACATGTCATTATGTTATGTGCCAGAGCGGTTCAAGAAAAGAACTTCAACTCAGAGATCCTCATATTCAATTAAACAAGGAAGGGAAACTTATAGAAAAGACTTGCCTTTTTTGCCACATTAAAGTGCCGGACTATAAAAAACCGAGCTTTAAAGATGCTGTTATACGATACAATATTTCATATCTTTGTTCTCTTTGTCATGTTATGTCTTCTCAAAAAAGAGGCTTAGGTTTTGGTGAACCTATGACCCCTGATATGGTTCTACGCAAGAAAGATTTTGAAGAAAAATATGACATTTCTCTCCCTCTTGGTCCAAACAATACCGTTATTTGTGCTTCCTGCCATAATCCCCACCAGCAAGGCGTGATTCTAGGCAAAGGGGGATATTCAAATCCGTCCGGTGATCATCGCTTAGTTTCAGATGATCCCTGGCAATTATGTACCGCCTGTCATCTTGTCAATCTTAATTAGCCCATATTCTTCTCAAAAGGGCAAATTTTCTAATTTTTGACAGGAGATACAGGATGATCAGGATAGAAGGCCTGCCTGCCGGCAGGGAAATAAAGAAATCATGTAAATCTTGTTAATCCTGTCTGGAAAGTCCATAAATTTTATTGGTCAACATTATAATCACTTGAAACGGGCTCCTTGACAATGAGCTCGATAGATTTTTTTGCTGTTTCAGAAGCTTTAGGGAAAAATGGTTTGAGCGCCCTAATATGTCTGAGGTTATCAGCAGTCCTAAGTATAAGCATGGCAAGATTTCCTTCTGCTATTTCGGAAGCTGAAACAATTTTTTCCCAGGGCTGTCCTGTCGCCCATGCATGAATAGTAACAGCCGGGCTTAAAAATAGAGTTTTGGTCTCGAATCCTTTTGTTACCATGAGCCTGGAAAATGGTTTAAGTGCCTTTTTTACCTTAAGAAAAACTGATAAAAGACTTTTCGGCATAAATTCCTTATCAATTCTACCTTCTGTTTCTCTTTCATCCACAAATGATGCTATAATAGCGGCAAGAAATGCTGGATTTGATTCAGGAAAGACTCCAAGTCTGAAACCTTCAGCTATTAATAAAGGCTGATCAACTCTTAACTTCGATGCCCACTTCCCGTCTTCAGTTAGTTCCCCGTTAATTTTTACATAACCTGTTTCTTTTAAGAAATTGAGATGGCCAATAAAATCCTTAGATAGATAATTATAGCTGTTTGCTATAAATTTTCCGGCAGATTTTTTCCCTGTTGTAATTAAATATGTAGCAAAGGATTTTTTAAGTAGATCTTCAATTTGATCGGGAGAGTATGAAAATAGCAGATTAAGAACCATTGAAAAATTGATTCTAATCTGGCTAACTATATCTGAAGGAGGTGAACTTATAAGTTTTGCAATTAATCTTATATCCATAAATTTTCCAGGAAGTACCATTGCAAACCCGATATTATCCATACCTCTTCTGCCGGCCCTTCCTGTCATTTGATGGAATTCAGTAGAACTTAGTGGGACAAATTCGGTGCCGTTGAACCTGTCTGAATTCAAGAAAACAACTGTTCTGGCAGGGAAGTTAACTCCTGCAGCCACAGTTGACGTCGCAAAAACAGCATCAAGAAGTCCTTCATTCATAAGTGTTTCGATTACAAGTTTCCAGACAGGCAACTGCCCGCTGTGATGGGCTCCTACTGAAAGATTTTCAAGGTGCCATAACTGGCGATGTCCGGCAATATGGTGACTTTGTTTCGCGAGTTCATTAATCTGTTGGTTGATAGCTGCTTTTCTGCGCTGGTCACTCAGAATATTTTTCATACACAGATCAAGGGCATTGTCACAATCTGCCCGCGATTTTAGAAAAAATATTGCAGGGAGCAATCGATATTTTTTTAGTACTTTCAGGATATCTCCAAAAGGCGGCAGTTTTGTTGGAGTAGCAAGGGATGGAGAATTTTTTTTGCTCTTGCTGGATTGTGATATAAGTGGAAAAAGAGTGCCCGAAGGATGAAAAAAAAGGGGGAAAAGTGGTACAGGCCTCTTGTTTTCTTCAATAACAATGCATTCTTTCGAGCGTATTAATGAAAGCCATTTAGCTATCTGCTTTGCGTTTCCGATTGTTGCTGATAAAAGGAGGAGAGGAATTCTTGAAGGAAGATAAATCATTATCTCTTCCCACACAACCCCTCTTTCTTCATCACCTAGAAAATGAGCTTCATCAAGAACCACAAGGTCGGTGGATAATGTTTCTCCTGAATGCATGGCATCATACAACTGGTTGCGAAGAATCTCAGTGGTCCCAACAATGATTGGCGCATCAGGGTTTTCTTTTCTGTCGCCGGTTAATATGCCGACATTTCTATCTCCAAAAATTTTGGAAAATTCATTATACTTGGAATTAGTTAAAGCCTTTAAAGGAGATGCATACCAGCACCTTCCTCTTCTTTCCAGTATAAGAGAAATCGCCTGCTCAGCTATCCAGGTTTTACCTGCTCCTGTTGGAGCAGTAACGAGGCAGTCCGATTTATTGATTGCAGAGACCGCTTCGATCTGGAATTTATCAGGTTTAAATTTTGTTTTATCAGGCACGCCTATTGAAGCGAAGACCTTTTTTAATTCGGTATCTGCTCCGGGCTTGATTTTCAGTGATTTTGATCTTCTGATAAATTTAAGCTGTTTTTTATGTCTAACTGGATATCTTCTATACATTACAGCCTGGGAATCATTTTTTTTACAATTTCTTTTGCAGGCGAATCTATATTAAATGGTGATATTCCATTAAGGTCCGCTTCAATTAAAGCGTTATCATATGGCAGAAAACCTATAAATTCAAAGTCAGAAAGATGTTTTTTCAGAAATTCTTCATCTTTATTGCTGCGTATCTTGTTTCCAACAATCTTAATATTACTAATTCCGATTTCTGATGCCAGCTTTTTAATACGTTCAGCAGTATCGATACTTCGACGCCCTGGTTCTACAACTACAATAAGTTTGTCTACCGCCATGGCGGTTGCTCTTCCTAAATGTTCGATTCCTGCCTCCATATCCATTACCACAACCTCATTCCGTTGAAGAACTATATGTGTTATAAGAGCTTTAAGAAGCGTGCTTTCAGGACATATACATCCGGATCCGCCCTTTTTAATGCCTCCAATTCGTATAAACTTAATGTTATTGAGTTTTACGGATAAGGTATCGGGGAGGTCATCAACTTTGGGATTAAGCTTAAAAAAACTGCCCATGCCTCCAGGTTTTGCTTTTGTCCTTTCATAAATAAGTTCCTTCATATCAGAAATGGCAGCTATTTTATCAGAATCATCAATACCTATAGCTGCTGCAAGGTTTGCGTCGGGATCTGCATCTATTGCCAGGACATGTTTTCCTTCTTCATCTAGAATGCGAATAAGAAGGGCAGAAAATGTCGTTTTCCCCACTCCTCCTTTTCCGCTTACCGCTATTTTCATATATATAAATCCTTTTCATATTAAACCTAAATTGAACGATTTTTTACTTGATCTGTACCAATCTCTTGCGCATCAAGGACTTGCGCAAAGTCTCGACATATCCATTGGTATGCCTACGCTTTTCGCAAACCTTGCTGCATCAAGATCTCGGCACATTTCTTCGCAAAAAATCGCTCAACTTAGGTTAATTGTGATTGATTTTAAAAACCTAACAATATAATATTAAACAGACAAGTCAATAATATCAATGTAGTTATATGGCTCCGTGTAACTTCTCAAAAAGTTCGGGCAATAGCTCCTGGATTCCCGCCTTCGCGGGAATGACGATTGGGTGTAAGTGTCTGTCATTCCAGCGAAGGCTGGAATCCAGAGAATAATCGCAAAATATGATTTACCCGAACTTTTTGAGAAGTTATGGCTCCGTTCCTAAATGAGGCGATTAATGCTGATTAAAAATTTAAATTTATCTTATATAAGATGTTTGTTAATTATAGTCTTTATAATTAGTTTCACATATTCAATTTCATTAGGCAGCGACATAAGTAAACAGCAGGGGCCGCCGCCTGCCCCTGTTCGGGTCGCAATAGTTGAGAAAAACATGGTTTCAAACCAGTTGTCTTTGGTGGGCACCACAGAAGCAATTGCTATCAGCACTGTGGCAGCGGAAGTGCCCGGTGTTGTGGAGTATTATCCTGTAAAAGAGGGTGACTTTGTAAAAAAAGATGCGCTGCTTGTTAGATTGAGATCAACTGAGCTAAAACTTCGGCTGAAGGGCGCTATTGCTGCACGAGAGAGAATAAGAGCAAATCTTAAAAATGCTGAAAAAGAACTATCAAGATTTAGCAAACTTAAAGACACAGACAGTATAGCTGCGAGGCAATATGATGAAGCACTTTATAATCATAAGGCCCTTTTGCAGGAATTTTTACAAGAAGAGGCAGAGGTTGATCGTCTTGAATATGAGATTGAACAAAAAGAAGTTTTTGCGCCTTTTTCGGGTTTTGTTGCTGAAGAATATACCCAGGTCGGCGAGTGGATAAATAATGGAGGACCGGTAGTAAAGCTGGTTGATCTTGAACAAATTCGCATAACAACTGATATGCCTGAACGTTATGTGGTTATGCTTTCCTCCCAAAGCGAAGTCATGGTGATGATAAAGAGTTTAACAAATAATTTTTTTTCCGGCAGAATATATGCCGTGCTTCCCCATGGAGATAGAAATGCCAGAACTTTTCCGGTAAGGATAAATCTTGATAACCCAGGCTATAAGATAAAAAGCGGGATGGAGGCAATAATTACTTTTAATCTTACCGGCACAAAGAGCGCTTTGCTTATACCAAAGGATGCAATAGTTACCGCAGGAAACAGCAGACTGGTCTTTTTATTATCAGGCAATAAGGTTGTGCCTGTAAATGTAGACATTGTCGGCTATTATGATGGAAATGTAGCTGTCGAAGGGGAATTGAAGCCTGGCGATAAGGTTGTTATAAGGGGAAATGAACGTCTTATGCCAGGCCAGACTGTATTGGTGTTGGAAAAATAGTAACTACTCAGGTTCACGGTTCACGGTTCACGGTTTACAGCTCAGAGTTCAAAGTATAGTAACGAGTAGGCAGTAACTAATAACTAATAACCAAATTGAAAATTGAAGATTGAAGATTGAAGATTGAAGGAATTCTGTCAATTTTTAAAAAGAAACAGAGCGACCCGCCCGCCTCGCCTAAGCGAGCCCCGCCCGCCTCGCCTGAAGGCGAAGCCGATGGCGGGCAGGCAACAAAAGGACGAAGAGCATTGAGCGCGGCTTGCGACCCGCCTGCCATGCATTAAATATGTTCTATCCATTTTGTTCATTATACCCACAGGAACAAAGCGGCAAAACTAAGTCATGCGAAATAGAGACATTGCGGGCAGGTGGCGGGCAGGAGCGATTCCATAAATATTCAATATTCAATCGACCCGCCCGCCTCGCCTGAGCACAAGCGCTTGAATTTCGCATATCTGGTTACGGCGAGTGCGATGGCGGGCAGGCAATATTCAATCCAATAACTAATGACTAATGAAACTTGTTGAAATTTCAATAAAAAAACCCGTAACCGTTACTGTTGGAGCAATACTGCTTATACTCTTTGGCTTTATTTCGCTTTTCAGAATCCCGATTCAACTTACCCCCAATGTAGATTTGCCCGAAATATCTGTTGAAACCACATGGCGTGGTGCAAGTCCCATAGAGGTAGAACGTGAGATAATCGATGTCCAGGAGGAAGAGCTCAAGAATCTTGAGGGGCTTGAGGAGATGAATAGCGAAAGCCTTGATGGGCAGGCTTATATTAATCTAATGTTTGAGATTGGAACAGATACAGATGCGGCTCTGCTTAGGGTATCCAACAAACTTGAACAGGTAAAGGAATATCCTGACAATGTGGAGAAGCCGATTATAAAATCCGGCGGCAGGCATGAACAGGCAATAGCCTGGATAATATTACGTTCTCTCGAGGGATATAAAGGAGTATTAAAGCAGGAATATGATTTTATAGATGAACATGTTAAGCCCCGCATCGAAAGGATTTCCGGTATAGCATCTTCAAACATTTATGGAGGGCTGGAGAGGGAACTCCAGGTCATAGTTGACCTGGAAGCTCTTGCCGCGCGCAAAATAACTATTCCAGAGCTGATGAGAGCGCTCGATATAGAAAATAAAAATATAAGCGCCGGAAATTTCGATGAAGGTAAACGTCGTTATATTGCGAGAACGGTAGGTGAATATGGGTCTGTTGAAGATGTTTCTAAAGTTATAATAAAAAGGGTAAACAGCATACCTATAACCGTTGGAGATGTTGCCAGAGTTGAACTTGGTTATGAAGACATGGATCTGGTTGTGAGGCATGAAGGAGTTTCAACCATTGTCTTGAATGCAGTTCGAGAGCCGGGTTCCAATGTCCTGGTTGTTATGGAAAAATTGAGGGATACTCTCAAGGAGTTAAATAACGGCATATTAAAGGAAAGAGGTCTTAAGCTGGAACAGGCCTATGATGAAACTAACTACATTTACAGCGCCATCAAGCTTGTAAAAAATAATATTTATTTAGGCGGCACCCTTGCAATTATAGTTCTTCTGTTATTTTTAAGAAATTTTGCCAGCACCATTATAATTGCTGTCGCTATTCCAATAAGCGTAATAGGAACTTTTCTTATTATGACTCTTTTGGGACGGAATATTAATGTGGTCAGCCTGGCTGGTTTAAGCTTTGCCGTTGGAATGGTAGTTGATAACTCTATTGTTGTTTTTGAAAATATATTTCGTCACATGGAAATGGGCAAGTCTCGATTAAGGGCTGCATATGATGGTACAGTTGAGGTGTGGGGGGCTGTTCTGGCAAGTACCTTGACCACAGTTGCGGTTTTTCTTCCTATTATATTTGTTCAGGAGGAGGCAGGTCAGCTTTTTCGTGACATCGCCATAGCGATCAGCAGCGCCGTTATTTTGAGCCTTATTGTTTCCATAACAGTTATCCCAATGCTTTCCGCAAGAATATTGGGAGAAGTTAAGCAAAAATCTCCGGCAAAAAACAGGCGATGGGCTATTTTCAGTCTGCCTCAAAGATTTGTTGAAGTTATAACAAGGTTTGTTTACTGGATGTGTGGCCGTGTAACAGCTCGTTTAGCTGTAATCGTTATTATGGTGTCGTTATCCATAGGTTTTGCATGGGCTTTAGCTCCAAAAACTGAGTACCTGCCTGAAGGTAACCGAGAAATTTTGTTCGGTATCCTTTTGCCCCCGCCTGGATATAATTTAGGGGAGCTTGAAAATATAGCAGAAACAGTTGAAGCAGGCATTCTCCCATTGATTGAGCATAACGGAAAAAGTGAGGCTGCAGAAAAGCTTAACCTGCCTCCAGTTAAAGTTTTTTTCTATGTTGCTTGGGGGCAGCAAGTATTTATGGGGATTGTTTCAAAAATTCAGGAGAGGACAAGAGAGCTTCTTCCATATGTATACAATTTGCTTGGGAAAATACCAGGCATGATTGCGATTGTTCAGCAGCCAGGCCTTTTTTCCCGCGGAATAGGCGAGGGCAGATCAGTTGAAATACAGATAAAAGGTCCGGATCTTTCCCAACTAATAAACTTGGGGAAACAGATATTTGCTGGTGTTACCCAGGCAATTCCTGGGTCGCAGGTAAGACCGATACCAGGTCTTGATCTTGGGAATCCTGAAATACAGGTTATTCCGAACCGAGACAGACTGACCCGTGTTGGAATGACAACTTATGATCTTGGCTTAACTTTAGATGCATTAGTGGATGGAGTTAAAGCCAGTAATTACCGTCTTTACGGAGATGAAATAGATCTAGTAGTAAAAAGTGAAAAGAATAAGATCGAGCGAACTCAGGATTTTGCCGGGTTACCGGTAATTGCCTCAACTGGAGAGAGAGTTACTTTGGGTTCTTTGGCTGATATAAATTTAGAAGAAGGTCCTACCCAGATTAATCACATAGACTCACAGCGCTCAATAACGATAATGGTTATTCCACCAAGGGAAATGCCTTTAGAGACTGCAATGGATATTATTAGTGAAAAGGTAGTTGAACCTATACAGCAGAGCAGCAACCTTTCTAACCTCTATAGTATTGAGCTTGGCGGTACAGCAGATGACCTGACAAAAACAAGGCAGGCCCTTATGTGGAACTTTATCTTGGCAATAGTGATAAGCTATCTGCTTATGTCTGCCCTGTTCGAAAACTTTTTCTATCCCTTTATCATCATGTTCAGCGTACCCCTGGCTGCGGCCGGCGGATTTGTCGGGATATTTCTAGTAAATCTTTTTATCACCTATCAGGCCCTTGACGTTATTACTATGCTGGGTTTTGTAATACTGGTCGGTATAGTGGTAAATAATGCTATTCTTATTGTACATCAAACCCTGAATAACATCCGTGAAGCAAAGATGGCCCCTCGTGAGGCAATTAGAGACTCTGTGCGTACTCGTATTAGACCGATATACATGAGCAGTATTACTACCGTATTTGCGATGTTTCCACTGGTAGTATCCCCTGGGGCAGGCTCCGAGTTTTACCGGGGACTTGGCAGCGTAGTAGTAGGTGGCCTTCTTGTCTCAACAATTTTTACAATATTTTTGATTCCGGCGCTTCTCAGCCTTACCTTTGATGCCGCAAACAAGTTCAAGAGTTTAATAAAGCCTGCAAAATGATAGCAGGCATAGCATTATTGGGGCTTATTCCTTGACAAACTGTAATATTTATGAGTTAAATATAAATTTATTATCTACAACCAACTGATATCAAGGGGCTTTTAAGATATTACTATGATATCGCAAAATGATGAAATATCTTCCACCGAAAAGTTGCTTGATACAATTCGTAGCAATGATACTTCTATAGAAGATAAAATTCCTGCTGTTTCACCTGCCACTCCAAGCACAATTGCTGAAAAATCTTTTTTGGAAAGAATGCTTTCTTCCAAAGATTTTTTGGCAAAAATACTTCCTTCCAAAGAATCAATAACAATTGGAATTGATATCGGTTATAATGAACTTAGTTTTGTTAAAATTAAAAATCTTCCAGACAAGAAATGGAGGTTGATGAGTCTCAGGAGTGTATCATTTAAGCCTGGGATTCCAAGCGAAACAGCCGATTACGAAGATTTATTGAAAACATCTCTGAGTGAATTTTGCGGGCCATTAGAAGAAGATCTTAATATCTGGTGTATAATATCTGCGGGAAGGGTTGATGTTAAGCGCTTTTTGATTCCAAAAGTGCCCAAAAAACAGCTTGAAAACACTGTTTTCTGGAAAGTAAAAAAAGAATTCCGTTTCGATGAGAAAGAATCAATCTTTGATTATCGAGTGCAGGATGAAATAATCGAGAAAGGTGCCCACAAGATAGCAATCCTTGCTTATATTGCTCCTAAAAATGAAGTAAAGGAGATAAAGGACCTTTTTTCGAGAATAGGCTTTCCTCTTACCGGAGTATCTATTGCGCCCTTTGCTGTCCAGAACCTATTTTCAACAGGCTGGATAAAAACTACCGAAGATACAGCCACAAACCTCCATATAGGGCATGACTGGTCTCGTATTGACATTTATTCCAAGGGCAATCTTGTCTCGACTCGCGGCATTAAGTCCGGAGTGAACAGTATGATTCAATCTATCATGGATGGATATAATGAAAGAATAAAGACAACGTCTATACTGGAAATGGCTGGAGAGGAAGATGAATCAGGCAAAGGTGCGGACCAGATGGATATGGAGCAGGCCCGAAAAGTACTGTTAAGTTTAAGGCCTGATTTGCCGCCTCTTACTGAAAAGGACACCGGCTATCAACTTAAAGAGGAGGAAATATTTGAGTTGATACAGCCAGCTGTCGGCAGGCTTGTAAGGCAGGTGGAAAGGACTTTTGAGCATTATATCGCAACTTTTGATGATGAGAGTGTGGGGAAAGTTTATAACACCGGACGTGTTCATTTTTACGGTCCGTTGATCGACCATATCGGGAAACAACTTGGTATTGAAATGGAGGTTAATGACCCTTTAGATCCTGATAAAAATCCTTATCTGGGAGATGTGACGGTCCCGGAGTCAGTTTCAATCAGAGCTGTTTATGCGCTGGCGGTGGGTATTACGTTGTCTGATAATGATTATACTCCAAATTTTATCTTTACATACAAAGACAAAAAAAGAAAGAATACCATCGCTATAATTAGCCGAAGCATTTTTTTTACTACTATGTTAACTCTGTCAATTGCTTTTGGCTTTTTTTTGTGGGCGTTGAGTTCCGGAGGACAGAAGCAGGACGAGGCTGTAAGTCTAAGTCATCAGCTAGAGCAACTTGGTCCCCGTGTAAATAAAGATCTCGTTTTGCAGATGGCGGCCCAAATAAAGGATAAACACCAGCGTTTGAAGGAATACAGTGAAAGATTCAGAGCAATAGCCGTTATTAATGAGATATCTGCTCTTACTCCTTCTAATATTAAGCTTCTTAGTTTAACCATTGATTTGGGCGGTGTTCCGGTGGGCAAAAGCGAGATGGTCGGGAAAACTTTGTTGCTTGACGGCATAATAACTGGAGAGCCTCAGATGTATGAAACTTCTTTAGT
This sequence comes from Desulfobacteraceae bacterium, assembly GCA_013792055.1. Taxonomy (GTDB): domain Bacteria; phylum Desulfobacterota; class Desulfobacteria; order Desulfobacterales; family ETH-SRB1; genus B13-G4. The sequence goes on along the minus strand of VMSQ01000329.1, from coordinate 2,030 downwards.
GGGATATATGATGAAATTGGAGGACTCGCCCATTTTCAGTACTCCTAAAGTATTTAAAGGTGCTCTTAAACCATATGGTGAAGAAGGAGATGTTTTGTGCTTCACTATTGAATTGAAATTAAGTTGAGTAGTTAAATAGTCGAGTAGTCGAGTGGGGAAGTGGTCGAGTAGTCAAGTAGCAATTCTAATTTTTGGCATAATGCACATGGTAAACAACAAATGATAAATCCGAAGTCAGTTTATCGCATAGCGCCAGAGCGACCACTCGACCAATTTCCAACTCGACCACTCGACCGATTGTGAGCAAAGCGAACTAAGAAATGGACATAAAAGAATTAACAAGAGAATTTATCAGATTGCTGGGGCGAAAATTAATATATTTATTGATGTTTGCGGCGGGCATTTTATTATTTATGGGAATTGGTATTTACTCATCAAAGAAGTTCTCTGAGATAAAGGGCGGAGAGATTAAAGCAATACGCTGTCAGATAGAAGGCCAGATGGTTGTTCTTCCCGTATACAAGGAACTGTTGAAGAAGCTTCAGGTTAAAGGCTCCGAAGTTTTGCCTTTTCCAGATAAAAACAGACTGCCTAAGGATAAAATAGAAGAGATACCAAAGATATTCGAGGGGATAGCTAAAAATTGCAATCTGGAGTCAGTGTCCATAATTCCCGATGTAATGTCTCTGGATCGTACTTCGGGGCTATTGCTGGTAAATACTTTTGTAAAAGGCTCTTTTTTTGATTTTCGAAAATTTTTGGTAAATCTGGGAGGAATTTCTTATCTTGAACGCATTGAAAAAATCGATATTAAAAGAACAATGGAAGGCAAGGAGTTTGGATTAAAGATCTGGATAGCCCTCAGTTTAAATCAAAAATGAAGGAATATATATGTCGAAACGAGAGCAAATTATCCTCGGTTTTGTACTAGCGGCAGTATTATATGCAGGTTACAATTATTTAGGGACTTCTGAAAAGCATCCTCAGATTAAGACTGAAGAGGAACTGACAGACTTGAAGAATCTTATTGCTGATGTTACTGCACAAGTTAATAAGGCAGCATTGTCGGATACTGAGACTTTTTTAATAAAACGCGCTGAGGCCGATTGGAAGCGAGATCCTTTTTTAAGCCCAGGAGAGCCTGTAAACTTTACCTCGGACAGCGAACTGTCTGAGCTTTCGGACCAAGGGTTGGGTTTTACCTATTCAGGATACATGGAAACAGGCGATAAGAAACTTGCTATCATAAATAATATGGAATATGAAGTAGGCGAAATGTTGGCTGAAGGTGGATTTATTGTCAGGAGCATTTCTGACAGGCGGGTTGAAATTGGGGCGATAGGTGGAAAAAATACAATCATTCTTCCATTAGAAGAAGTAAGAGTTTTTTCATTGGATAAAACTAAATAGTGTCCGAACGAAAACTCAAAACACCTGAAATTATAGTCAGTTGGATGCTATTCTCAAATCAAAGATTTTTAGCTATTAGCTTTTTCACAAATCTTCACATCGGTAAATAAGCTGAAACTATTGCCAGTATTGAAAAAAATACTTTTCGGACAGACACTAAATAGGCAGAGTTTGATATGAGCAAAAGGCATTGTTTTAAAAGCATTACTTTGAGCAATAAGATTGCGATAGAGTTTGTTTTTTTTATCTTAATTATCGCTCTGTTTTCCGGGTGTGCCTCTAAAAAGGGCGGTAAAAATGATCCGTTTTTTGATGAATGGAAGACAAAGGCTGAACAGTCGAAGGGCTTTTCCCCTTCAGCCAGAAAACGCGTTGTTGACTTGCCGGAAAAGGCAATGGAAGAGAAAGCAAAACAAGAGGGCGAGGTGCCGGAGTCCCAAAAGTCTCTTCCTTCCAATAAAATAAGTAACTTGAAAATGAGCAATATAGAACTGTTTGTGCTTCTCAGAACTTTGGCAAAAGCAGTTAGTCAGAATATTATTATCAATGAGAAAGTAACGGGTAGACTTAGTATAAATATTGAAGACGCTTCCTGGGATCAGGTGTTTGAAGGTATTTTG
>VMSQ01000170.1 GCA_013792055.1 Desulfobacteraceae bacterium | reverse complement strand
TAATCCGCCAAAGCACTCCGGCGGAATTATTGATTATTTTTTCCTTTGTCTTTGAGAAGTTTCCGACAGTTATTCTCAAAAGCCCTGATTTATGAAAAAAGTTACATAAATTGGAATTTTTTTGACAAATTTTGTTTCATAATTTGCAATTACTTGCCAGTATCCTTGGTAGTATGACAGGCAAAGCATCCTGTTGAGTTATTCCCACCTCCAGCAATAACGGTATTATATTCCCACCTTAGCAAAAAATGATATGGCGTTCCATGTGGTCTATGGCATGACATACACATTACGCGCGCAGTTGATCTCTCAGGCTTTTTCAGGTCCGGATAACAAACAGGCACGTCTTTTCTGTATGCTTCATATCCTGCATATTCGCCATAAATTGGGAGCTGTGCGTTTGTGGGATGGCGGATCCATCCAGCGCTGGATCTCTGATTTTCAGGACCGCAAAAGTTGGCGTGACATGCAATACAGTACTGGTCGCCGCTTTTATATGTATTATGTCCATCGCCATATTCGTACTGGGGGTCACCTATACCTTCAATATCTTCTCCAAGAAAACGATACCCGGCTTTTGTTGCATGGTGCCTGACATCCCTGTGGCACGAGGTGCAATAGCCTGCTTTTTCTAAATGTGTCTGGCCTGAAATATAATAAAAATTTCCACCAGCCAGGGGAACTTCCGGTTCTTTTACAGATTTGACAATTGGTATTATGTTTAGCCCCGACTTAATAAGTGTTTCACTATCATAACTTGCGTGGCATCCCTCGCAGGTTCTTTCAAGAATTGATGCATAAAGCTTCTTGGAATCTCTTTCAGCTTTATCCTGCCAGGCGTGAAATACATGACAGTCTGTACATCGTTCTGTATTTAGCTGAGCAATTCCAATAGAGGGAATCAAGGCGATAGAAGCTATGGCTACCCAAAAAATGGAAAGGATAAAACCCGCTTTTCTTAAATAACTATAACTTCTAATATTGTTCAAGTCCTTATTCATAATTTCATTTGACGATATCTGAACTTACTCATTGTTTACAATTTTCAGTGAATCTCCGTGTCGTTCCGTGGTGAACTTTTACATAATATTTTGAGTTAAAAACGTCAACGTTAATTAGTATTACTCACTATTAGGAAGCAATTTATATGCCAACTTATTACCTTTTCTGTAACCCTAAACCCTAAACCCTGAACCCTGAACCCTGAACCTTGCGATCTTTTTATTTCCTTAAATCATGTGCAGTGTAGTGGCAGTCCGCACATTCCGGATAATATTTTATCATATCGTACGGATGCGGATGTCCGTGGCATGCCAGACAAGGCGGGATCCTTTTATGTTTATCCCTGTGGCAGTAAACACATGTAAGATCATGGTGTTTGGTGGTATTTTTATGAAGTAAGTCCGCGGCTTCTTTATGACAGGTTCCGCAATAATATGATGGAGTTTCGCGTATGTAAGTTACTTCAAGAGGCATATGAACGGGATGGCAGCCTTTACATGCCTCGAAATCCATATCTTCGGTGTGCTTTTCATGACACTCCATGCATTCAGGAATTGCCCTGTGGGCTTTATGGCATTCACTGCATCCCAGGTTTGTATGTGAGCTGGGATACTTTTTCAGCTCATTTCCCTGCTGTGGGTGGCATGTCAGGCATGGATCCGTAATATCGCCTTCCAGTTTCAAATCAAGAGGGGCATGTGTATCAGAATGGCATTTGTTGCAATTCTCAAGTTCATAGTGTGGTGCTTTGCCGTGGCATATACTGCATTTGGGGATAGTTTTGGTTCCGCGTGGAGGGTGCTCTATGTGACAGTCAATACAATTGACTTTAGTTTTGTGCTTTCCTCCTCGGTCATCAATGGTTGCAGGCTGCTGAGGATGGCAATTGATACAGATATTATTTGTTAAAAGGGGTATTGTACCAGAATTATCAGCTATTAAATGGTTTGCAAATATTATAAATCCTATAATAGTTATGCTTAAATAGCTTAATAATATTACTGTTTTTTCCCAGCTTTTCATATCTGCCACTCTTTATAGCCATCCTGAAAATTTCGTAAAAGTTCACCACGGAACGACACGGAGCTTCACTGAAAATTGTAAACAATGAGGTAACTACTCAATAAATATCTACCATTACCATAAAATAATGGCAAGTAATTTTCATTGACAATTTTGGCCAAATTTGTGTTATATTAACAAATTTATATGTTTAAACTATATATCTTAAATGAACTTCTGATTGTATGTAGATTGGACTATCTGCAATGAATTTAAGCTGTTATGGATAAAAGACAAAATTTGCGGAAAAGGCAATATTCAACAATCATTGGTATTATCGCTTTAATTTTAATACCTGTAACTACATCATTTCAATATGGTTTGATAGATTTGCTTTACGCCGAGGAAGTTGGAAGCGTTAAGGCCGAATTATCTTCTTCAACGGGCAGGCAAAAATTAACCTCTGCAAAAATCACCTGTCTTCAAATTATCCAGGAAGATTATGAAGGTTTGAAAATATCTTATCCCAGCGAGGTGTTCGTTGAGCCCGTTAAAAAGGAAATATATGTAGTTGATTCAGGGAATAGCAGAATACTTATTTATGCAAGTGACTTCTATCCTCTTTTTTCAATAGACAGTACATATGGAGTGGAATCACCTGTAGGTCTGACTATTGACTCTGAAGGTTATCTTTTTATTGCTCAGGCTAAGAGTAAAGGAAATAAAAAGGGAAGAATCTCTATACTTAACGCATCCTTAGGGTTGGAGAAAGATATTTATTTTGAAGGTTTTGAAGGCGCAGATAGTTTTGGGCCAAGTAATATTGCCATAAGTAAAAGGGGGTATCTCTATGTAACAGGTAGTTCCTATCGCGGAGTTGTAGTTTTGGATAAAGATGGAGCATTTTCTCATCTATTGACACCAGTTGACAGCTTAGGAACGTCGCCAGAGGAAAAGGCTACAATTTGTGATGTTGATATAGACAATCAGGGGAATATATACCTTTTAAGCGAAGATATGGGCCGTATTTACGTGTATGATTCACAAGACCGTTATCTGTTTAAGTTCGGACAGAAGGGAGGCAGTACCGGCAAGCTGAGCCGACCAAGGGGTATCGCTGTAGATAGTGCTGGGGAAAGGATTTACGTTATAGACTATATGCGTCATACCGCAAGCGCTTATTCAGACAACGGTCAATTTTTATTTGAGTTCGGCGGAAAGGGATGGGGAAAAGGCTGGTTCCAGTATCCTACTGATATAGTAGTGGATAGTTTAGGCAATGTTCTGGTTGCTGATACATTCAATGATAGAGTGCAGGTTCTTAATATTAAAGAAGCTCCTTCTGTTGAAAAGGTTAAAGAGCCTAAACCAGAAGTAACTATAGCCAAAAAAGTTCCGGAGGCTAAAATTCCTGGGTATTATTTGCTGACATCCAATATGAACTTGCGTGAAGAAAGCAATACAGACAGCAGAATTATTAAGGCGTTAAGAAAAGGGGAAGAATTTCAAATTTTAGATAAATATAAACAGGATGACTTAAACACCTGGCTTCTTATAAAAAGCAAAGCAGATCTCAAGGGTTGGATATGCGGTATCTATCGCGGGAAAAACATGTTTAAAGAAAAGCTTGAAGATAAAGCTAAACCAGCAGAGGTTGAAACTGTTGAAGAAGTTAAAGCTCCAAAACCAACTGCCTCTGTAGCAAAAGAAGTTTCAGAGCCTGAATCTGAAAAATATTATATACTTATATCCAACATGAACTTACGCGAGAAAAGCAATACAGACAGCCGGATTATTTTGTTGATGAAAGAAGGGGAAGAATTTCAAATCTTAGATGAGTATAAACGTGGGGAATTGTACCACTGGTATTATATAAAGACCAGATCAGGCTTAAATGGATGGTTCTGTGGAATTTATAACGGAGAGGTCAGGTTTAAAAAAACCGTGAACCGTGAACCGTGAACCTGACAACCTGAGTAGTCAATATGAACTTACAACAAAAGGAATACCATACTATGAAAAAGTTACACCGCATAATCGTTGTTTTTTTTCTTATTGTATTTTTTGCTTCATGTGCTCTAATGCCTGAAATAAATGAGCCCACATATTCTAATGCGGGCCAGGTCTTTGTTTACCTTTCTTCTTCTCAAGAACCATCAACGGACATTACCTTTGTAATTTCCGGTTTGAGTTTCATGAACAGAGATGGGATATGGTTTGATGTCCCGCTGAAACCACGCAGTATCAATTCAATAAAGCTTTCAAGGAACCAGATCAAACTGAGAGAATTTTATCTTCCTGATGGTAAATATAAAAAAATAAAATTGATTGTTTCTGAAGCGAGCCTGGAGCGTGATAATGAAAAGCATAGTTTGGCTCTTCCTCAAGCAGTTGATAATCAGATGATTCATGGTGAATTGTTGGTTGATATAGATTTTAACGTTTTTTATCGTGAAAGCTTATGTCTTTTTGTAGATTGGGATATAAACAGATCCATTGTTGATAAATATCTCTTTCAGCCAAGGTTTGTTGCAAAGCCGCAGGGCCTGGAAATAAAGAACATTCTTGCTTATGTTTCCAATGAAGGTTCTAACTGCGTTACGGTAATTGATAAACAGGAAGACTCGGTAGTAGGAACAATTGCTGTTGGAGAAGCACCAATGGGCATTATTGCAAGCAGTGACGGGGCAAGAATCTATGTGGCTAATTCAAGATCCAACAGTATCTCCGTTATTGATACATCAGTGAACAGAGTAAGCACTACAATTGACAATTTAGGGTATTCCCCTGAGGAGCTCGCTTTATCCTGGGATGATAATACTCTTTTTGTTACCAACCCCCGTTCTAATAATGTGTCTGTTATAGATGTTGCATCCAATATGGCAGTTGCCCGCATAAATGTTGGGGAAAAGCCGATTGATATTGTGGCAGATACAGAAAGACGGAAGCTTTATGTATCAAACTACTATTCACTTTCCATATCTGTCATCGACATGGCTACACTGGTGGTTGAGAGTACTATAAACTTAAGCTCAAATCCTAAATATCTGGCGTTGTGTGATGACCGTTTATATATAGGCAGTGAAAGCGTTAACGATGTATATGTTCTTAATATTCCGTCATATTCCATCGATACGGTAAATATGGGTTCCAGGCCGGAACGTCTCGTTTGCGGCCTTACGAACAGAGTGTATGCCGGTAATATTGCTTTTGATGAAATTTCTTTTTTACATACCGGTTTAGATATGATTACAAAAAATATTGCCGTAGGTCGCTCACCAGCAGGAATGGATGTTGATGCTATACGCAGGAAGCTTTATGTGACAAATAAGTCTTCAGAAGATGTCTCTGTAATAGATATTAAGACGGAGAGAGTGATAAAAACCGTTCATGTCGGCAAGAAACCTCATGATATAGTTCTTGTTGCAGAATAGGAATCCTGGTAACCGTTCACGGTTCCAAGGTTCACGGTTCAAGGTTAGAGCGCGACCCGCCCGCCTCGCAAGCGAGAGCATTGCGGGCAGGTGAAAATCGAACGTTTTGAAGATATTGAACCCTGAACCCTGAACTCTGAACCCTGAACCCTGAGTAGTTATATATGATTAAATTCTGGTCGCTTATTTTCCTGTTGATATTGACTTTGTTTCAAGATGCTTATGCCGATGATAATATAAGTGGTAATCTTGATATTACCCGCATATCAGAATCAACAACAACGGAAGGCGAAAAAGATATATCACGGAGTCTAAATCAGAATTATAACCTTGTGTTAAGAAAAGATCTTACATCAAGGATCTATTTTACCACCAATGCCGGCATAAATATGACCGATACTGATGGCACAGAAACTACCCGGCTTTCCCCCCAATTTCGACTTAACATAGCAAATAATTACTTCAATGCTAATACAGGATACCTGTTAAATGAAACAGGCCTTGACATGTTTGGCATGGACCCGGATCAAACCCGCCTTACAACTGAGACATGGACCTCCAACTTTTCTACTAATTCCGTAAAATATCCTAATATAAGATTTCGTTATGACGAAGACAGAACTTACGACGACCTTTCTCCTAATACAACAGATTCGCTTTCCAAGTATTATGATTTGACCGGTGATTATACTTATAAGTTTATGACATTTACACTAAGGCACACTAAAGATAATGATTACGATTACGTTAATGACGCGGACGATACTACAACTGTAAATGAGGGAAGGTTAAATTTCAGAGAGTCTTTTTGGGATAGCAGGATAACAAGTTCCGGCACTTATACTATAACCGATACAGAAAATGAAAATGTCACCCCAACAGTCACCACTTCTACTGATACAACTAGAAAAGACCTTGTTTTTGATGCTGGATTAAGACTCAGGCCATTTAAATGGTCTCGAATCTCATACGATTATGAACTGGATAATACAGATACAGATACAGATGCAGGTGCTGATACGGAGCGGACAGTACAGGCTCATAATATAAGCATTAGGGGGGATGCTGAACTTCATAAATATTTAAAGTCCTGGGCTCAGTATCAGAAAAGGCTCCAATATAATTCTGATGGCGATGATACATCAACAGATACTTTTACCCTTAATTTTGATTCCAGGCCGATTGAAACACTTAATACAAACCTTATCTTTAATCATTTGATAAATAAGACAGAATCCGAAACTCAATCTAAAACTTATTCTACGCTTCTCCATATAATTGCAAATATATGGGAAGGAGTTGACCTGAGTGTAGATGGTCAAATTAATTATACGGATAACATTGTTGGAGATACACAGACATTATCAAAAACTGTAAATTCTGATCTTCGCTTGAAGCTTACCAAGACATTGACAACGGAAGTTAACTATATTACAGAATGGACAGATACTGAGAGCGCAGATGGAACAGAAACATCAACGTTTAATTATACTATAAGTACAGATGTTTACTATCGCCCGGTTCGGAGCTTTTATTTGCATTTTGCCTATGAACTCAAACAATCTGAAGATGCTGAAGATTCAAATTATTATATAACGGATATTAACTGGCTAATGACAGAAAAATTGAGGTTCAACATGCAGTATAAGCTGGATGAAAATTCTAATGAAGATACTGCATTTACTTCTGATTTGGTGTGGAATATGAGTAAAATTTTTATGCTCAGGTTTAAGTATGACTACGATAGGGAAGAGAATACTACCCTTACTAAAACCCATACATTTACAACTTTTCTATCTGCAAAGTTTTAATGGTTAGCGCCTTTCAGGCGCGCTTTTAGCTCTTAGCTGATAGCCGCACTATAAATTTAGAAGAAACATAGAAAAAGATGGATACTATGAAATACATTACAACAAAAATTAATAGGGGCGCAAACCTGCGATATTTCGGCTGTTTTACTGTTATTTTATTTATTCTTTTCTCTTTGGGCTGCAAAGGCCCTATGACTTATTTAAATCCTTCTGTTGATTTTAGCTACATAAAGAGAGTTGCTGTTGCACCCATAATCAATCTCACAAATGATAAATTTGCCGGCGAAAAGGTGATGAACGTTGTGGCAACTGAGATACTCAGGCGGGGCATATTTGATATTGTTGAATTCGGGGAGGTGTCAAAGGTTTTAAGAGAGGAGGGCATGAAGCCCGATAATCTTGTTGACAAGCAGTTAGCGGCAAGAGCTGGAAAGCGTCTTAATATAGAGGCAGTGATTATTGGCTCTGTCATGCAATACGGTGTTTCAAATATAGCAGGGAGTTCATTCCCGGAAGTTTCCATTTCTCTGAAATTGGTTGATGTCAACTCTTATACTATCCTTTGGGAAGCAACTCATAATATAAAAGGTGCAAACATTCTTGATCAATTATTTGGCATACGCAGGGATAGTCTTGAAGATCTTTGTAAAGATGTCGTCGAGGAGATGATTGATACGCTTTTTGGTTAAACCTAAATTGAGCGATTTTTTACTCGACCTGCACCAATCTTTTGCGCATCAAGGATTTGCGAAAAGTCTCGACATATCCATTGGTATGCCTACGCTTTTCGCAAACCTTGCTGCATCAATATTTTGGCACATTTCTTCGCAAAAAAGCGCTCAACTTAGGTTGAAAAGTTAATCAATTTATGAAGCGATATATTCTTATATTTATTACTTTCCTGTTTTTCCCCATACAAACAACCTGGCCTGAAGACATCTGTGGTGTAAAAACAATTGCAATTATCCCCTTTGATAATCTTTCAGGTGAAAATTATTCTATAGCGTTTAATTTTAATAATTCTCTCTATGATTATCTTAAGAGAGAAAAATTGCATGTAATTAATAAAGATATATTAGAGCAATTTTTTATTAAAAGAAGAATTCGCAATATCGGCTCGATAAGTCGCGCGACTGTCAGAGAACTGGGAAAGGTGCTGGGCGTAGATGCTATAATTATGGGTTCGATTAATGAACTGTCGGGCGATAAAAATCCCGAGGTAGATCTTAGCGTTCAGATGGTTGATACGTTAGATTCGTCCATAATCTGGATGAATTCGGTTTCGATTTCAGGAGATGATTTTGCAACGTTCTTAGGTATTGGCAAAATAAGATCCATAGAGAAGCTTGTTGAAATTGCTATTAAGGATCTATTCAAGGGTTTGCCTAAAACCTTTGAAGGAAAGAAAGAAAAAGGCATGGACATGCCCCCTTTTGAGATAGTGCAGGCAAGATTTTATCCCAAGGTGGTAAAAGGAGACAGCCAGGCAGGGTTGATGGTAGAATTCAGAGAGATTAGCGAAAAACCTAAACAAATATATGCCCTTGTAGAGGATATAAAAACTCCTCTTATTTCAGACGGAGGCAATTGGTTTACCGGATCTTGCCAATCACCCATTATTGAAGGAACTTATATCTTGAAATTACATGCATACGGAGAATTTGATACGCTGTATATCTTCGATGCCATGGCAAGCCTTGTTGTTGATAATACTCCTCCTTTAATTGATATTATATCCCACAATACATTTATTTCTCCTAATAATGATGGGGTGAATGACGATGTTGCATTTTTCCCGGAGTTGTTATCAACGGATTCATTGAAGAGCTGGAGATTTGAGGTTACAGACCAAGAAGGGAAACTTGTTCGATCTGCCGAAGGTGGTGAGGAGCTTCCAACAGGATTGATCTGGAGGGGTGAAAATAATGATTTTAAACAGGTTAATAATGGAATATATCTGGGGCAATTGATTGTTGAGGACAAAGCCGGCCATGAGGTTTCAACTGATAAAGTAATGGTTATTTTAGACAGGAGCTCGCCTGAAATTGAGATATTTCAGGGAAAAATTGAAGAAAATATTATTACATTTGATGTGAAATGTAATAATATCAGTGAGATTGTGGAGTGGAGTATCGCAATATATAATAAGAAAGATGAAAGTTTAGGTGCGTTTTACGGAAAGCAAAATTTACCCTCTATTCTGAGTTGTGTAGTTAATAATAGTATTGATGATAAAGAAGAAAAATTTTCCTATTCACTTACAGTCAGGGATGCCGCAGGTAATATGTTGAATGTTGAAAGGCAGCCGGTTAAGCAGTTTGAACCCGATGAGATTGCTGAAAAAAAAGAAAAAGATTCTGAATGGGTCGATGATTTCTAATAATTATGTATTTTTCATCAAATCAGAAATATAACATACGGAGTCTAAAATACTTTAGTTATTGTATTGCGATATTCATATTAGGTTTATGCTTTCTTTCGGGCTGTTTCTTCCTGCCTTCTCCAAACAGGTTTCTGAAAAATGATTTTGAGGAATACAAGATTAAGCGGATTGCAGTGCTTCCTTTTTATAACAGATCAACTATGAAGACTGCAGGCGAAATTGTTACAAAAGCGTTTATTGAGGAATTATATGATTCTGGAAAATTTGAAATAGAATTTCCGGGTAATGTAAAAAAATTCATTGTAGGAGAAAGAATAATAATAAGGAAAGGGATTGGAGCTGATCATATTAAACTTGTCGGAGAAAGACTTAATGTGGATGCAGTGATTATCGGATGCGTTAAAAAATATGAAAGTGAAGGTAAAGAAAATGCTCAGATCCCTGTAATTTCTGTTGATGCCAGAATGATTCATGCAGATTCTTGTTCCATATTATGGATAGGAGATAACTACAGAAGAGGTGACGATTATGAAACATTCTTTGGTATCGGCAGGATAAGATCTTTGGCTGATCTTTCCCGTGAGGTTGTCAAAGAATTAATAGATACAATTCCTTAGTAGGGGCACGGCGCGCCGTGCCCCTACCTCATGAATTATTGAGTCATATTGAAATTTATTGAGATGAAAAAATTTTTTAAGAAACGTATTGGTTTAATTATATTGGTTATTGCTGCTTTTGCAGTGCCAGGATGTTCTCTTTACTCGGTTTACCATGATGACCCGTCGATTATTGCAAATGTCAACGGTGATAATATCACTATTGATGCACTTGAGGATAAACTCGTAACTGTTCACAGAATTAAACAAATGACTAATCTTGAAGGCAAGGCAGGAAGTATAGATATTGATAAAGTTATTGAAGAACTGATTAATGAGCGAATTATAATTCAGGAAGCTTACAGAGTTGAACTCGATGAAGATCCGATTTTCCAGGCAAAAACAAATAATTATTTAATAAGCCGTTCTGTAATTAGGTTAAGGCAAGAAGAAGTTCAGGATAAAATAAAAGTAACTGAAGATGATATGTATGAATATTATAAAAAATATTTTGAAGAAATAAAAATAAGACAGATAGTTACCAAAGATCGCAAAAAAGCAGAGGAACTTTTAAATCTTTTAAGAAAGGGCGAAGATTTTTTTGAGTTGGAAAAGTCAAAATCCGAGTGGCTTAATAAAGAGGGTGGAGATCTGGGTTTTATAAAAAGAGGAAAGATGGATCAAACCTTTGAGGATGCAGCCTTTGCCTTAAGCGAAGGAGAAATCAGCGATATCGTGGAAACGAGCAGTGGTTTTCATATCATAAAGCTTGAAGAGAGAAGGTCTGCTCCGGATGATATGTTTGAAAAAGTAAAAAACAGCATTAAGAAGAAGCTGCTAAAAGAAAAAGAAGAAAAAAGATCGAATGATTATATTGCCGAGTTGAAAAACAAAGCAAATATATGGATTGATACAGAGCTTCTTTATTCAAGGAGCCCAAGTCAAAAAGATTGTGATAATATTACAATGGCAAGAGTTAACGATGAACCGATAGATGATTGTGATTTTATAGAGGAGGCAAGAGGACACCTGCCAAAGCTTAGGCGCGATATCTTAAATAAAGAGAAAATTAAAGAGGTAAATTCAGAAATACTTGATAGCCTGATAACTTATGAATTAGTCGAACAGGAAGCTCTTAGGCGAAATTATTTAAATGATCCTTTATTCAGAAAAAGTATTAATGAATATAAGGGGAAACAGTTATTAGATTTGTTTAAACAAAAAATAATTTTTCCAAGATCAGTTCCGTCTGAGAATGATATGGTTGAATATTATGAAACGCATAAAGATGAGTTTAGAAAAGATTATGAAGTATGGTTTAGCGAAATGTTGTTGCCAAGTTTAGAATCTGCTGAAGCGGTATTAAAAGAATTAAGAGAAGGTGCTGATTTTGAATTTTTAGCCTCAAAAAAGTCAGCAATGACAATGCGTACAGGAGTTAATGTTTGGATACCGCTTGGTCAGTTATCTCCTGATATGAGAATGGCGATAATTGACCTTGAGATTAGTGGAGTTAGTGATATCATCCATGAATCAAGGAAGTATAAGATAATTAAGTTGAAAGGAAAAAGAGGCGGAGAATATGAAGAATTCCCTAAGGTAAAAAATATAATAATGCAAATTTTGGTAAAAAGAAACTTTGATAATTGGTTAAAAGAGTATATAAATAGGTTGCGTGATGTATCGCAGATTGATATTAATAAAAAAGCGGTTAATGAATTAAGGGAACGGTATACAATGAGATTGAAGATTGAAGATTGAAGGGATCAATTTTTTAAAAGAACAGAGCGAAGCGATTCCTCAAATATTCAATATTCAATCGACCCGCCCGCCTCGCCTGAGCACAAGCACTTGAACTTCGCATATTTGGTTACGGCAAGTGCGATGGCGGGCAGGCAATATTCAATTTTATGACTAATAACTAATTATGATGCGGGTTGAGTAAGGTATTTAAGTATATGAAAAATATAAGGCTGCTGTTATATTTTTTGCTTATCGCGGGACTTGCCGCATGGGCTGTTGTTTCCTGTGCCCATAAGCCGGCGAGGTTTGCAAAAAGATGTGTGGAATGTCATCAGGAAAAAATAGCGGTGTTTAAGGATAATAAGGTTGTACATTCTCCGGTTTCAAAAGGAACCTGCGAATCATGCCATCGTCCCCATGGCATAATCGGCGGCGTTTATCTTAAGACAGATGAGAAAAAACTTTGTTATAAATGTCATCCAGACAGCATGAAGATAATGGAGAAAAAACACATTCATGCGCCGGTTAAGGATGAAAAATGTGTTAGTTGTCATAATCCCCATGCTTCCATGAATAAAAATTTATTAAAAGAAAAAGACTACGAGCTTTGTTTTATATGTCACAACAAGGAACAATTTGAGAGAAAAACCAGGCATGAGCTTAAAAAAGAATGTATTTTTTGTCATAAACCTCATTCATCAGATTATGAAAATCTTTTGTTTGATTCCGTTAACAATGTGTGCGCTGAATGCCACAATTTTAAAGATAAAGGTTTTATCAAAGGCCATTCGGGTTATGATGCCTCAGGCGCATCGTGTGTTTCCTGTCATGCCTCGCATTCATCAAATAATGACAAATTGCTTCGGAACTTTATTCATAAACCGCTGGATAAAAATCAATGCAATGATTGTCATGGCGCACCTGGCGCTTCTCTAAAAATTGAAGAAAAAGGTGCGGAGTTCTGTTATAAATGCCATAAAGAAGCAGAAAAAGCATTTGTTAAAAACCATATCCACTCACCTGTAAGTAAAGGGAATTGCCTTGACTGTCACAGCCCCCATTCGACCGATTACAAAGGAGTTACGTTGCTTCCGGATGGTGAGATATGTTATAAATGCCATAAGGAAACAAAGGATAATTTTGCTAAAAAACATATACATAAGCCGATTGAGGAGAAACAATGTACTTCCTGCCATGACCCTCATTCATCCGGGAATAAATATATATTAAAGGCAAAAGGGACGGCTCTTTGTTATAATTGCCATAATAATTCTGATTTTATCAAATCTAATGTTCATGCGCCTGTTAAGGCCGAGACCTGTATAGTATGTCATAACCCCCATGCTTCTGATAACAAGTTTGAGCTTAACTACCCGGAGATCGAGCAATGCTATACCTGCCATCAGAAAGAAAAGAAACTTTTTGATCGTGTGAGCGTACATACACCTATAAGAAGAGGGAGCTGTTCTGTTTGTCATAGTCCCCATTCATCTGCGGGAGAGAATTTATTGGTGCAGAGAGAGCGAGATTTATGCTTCAAATGCCACCAGCAGATGTTGGATGAAGTAAAAGGTGAGGTTGTGCACCAGCCTTTTGGAAAAGGAGAGTGCCAGACTTGCCACAACGCTCATGCCGGTAATAATCGATTCCATTTAATAAAAGTCGGTGGTGAAAATTGTTATAGATGCCATAATCGTCTCAGCGTTGCCGGAAAAGGCAGTGCCTACCAGCATATGCCTTTTAAAGAGGAAGATTGTACTTTCTGCCATAATCCACACGGCAGCAAAATAAAGGGGCAATTAAACAGACCGTTAGGCAATCTTTGCCTGTCTTGTCATAATGATGTCGCTTCAAGGCTTGACAAAGAAGAGTTAAAGCACGCTCCTGCGGAAGATGGAAAATGTTTAGAATGCCATAAACCACATTATGCTGAAATTGAGTATCTGTTAGTTGCGGATGGAGCTAAACTGTGTAGTAAATGTCATGTTACAACGGCGCCTTTAATAATTCAGAAGCATAATGGAATTCCTATCGCAAAGGCTGATTGCAGTGGATGCCATGAATCGCATTCTGCTATAAATAAAGGGCTGTTACGCCCGATTATGCACACTCCTTTTGCGGGTAGGGACTGTAAGCGCTGCCATGAATAAGCGCAGGGCAATTTGGTGGAGTTAAATACTTATGCGGCAAGAGAAAAAAATTCTTTATATTTGCATTTTTTTACTATTGGCTCTGATTTATGCTGTTTCAGGCGGAGTTCGCCCTGCAACTGCAAAGACATCCTTTAAAAAATGTCTTGAATGCCATAAAGATCTGCAAAAAGAAATTAACTTAAAAGGAGCGCATGCACCTTTTAAGAACTTTAATTGCGGCAGTTGTCACAATCCTCATGCATCTAAACATAAGTCCCTGGTGAAGAGGGAAATCGGCAGTTTGTGCAAAAGTTGCCATGAACGAAAGGGAGTTAAACAAAAATTTTCACACGATCCCGTGGAAAAAGGCAATTGTCTGGAATGCCATGACCCACATGCATCAATGAATAATAATCTTCTTATTGCAAAAGAAAAGGGACTTTGTTTCAAGTGCCACAAAGATGAAACCATCTTCCCAGGTAAAATCAAACACGAGCCGGCAGGAAAAGGTTTATGCCTTGAATGCCATAATCCTCACGGGTCTGATGATTTTTCACTGCTTCGTAAGAATAAGAAGAAGATTTGTATATCATGCCATTCAATAGAAAACACTGAAACAAAAAAAGCACATAAATCTTATCCTGTATCAGGCACTGAATGTGTTTCATGCCACAATCCTCATGGGGCAAAGAAAGATAATTTAATAAGGCAGAATAAACATAAACCTTTTGCCGATGGCAGTTGCCAAAAGTGTCACAACTCTCCGGAATCCGGAAATCCTTTGGGGTTGAATAAGAAGGGCTCGCTGGTCTGCTTGCAATGCCATAAAAATGTAGATGAAGATTTTAACAAAATTAATAATCATTTTTTTGATGGTGTTTTTTGCATCAACTGCCATAATCCACATGCTTCAGATCAATCCGGCATGAAAAAGGGCGCATTGAAGAAAATTTGTTTTACCTGCCATCAGGATACAAAATGGAGGATGGCTGATAAAAAAACAACGCATTTACATCCGGAGGTAAAAAAGGGTAACTGCAATGGCTGTCACGATCCACATGGTTCAAACTTCAGATTATTTTTGTTGGATAAGGAGTTTACTTTATGTACGGCCTGCCATAAAAGGCATGCCACCTTTTCGCATCCAATAGGAGTTGATGCTATTGATCCAAGGTCTAAGAGAGACATCACATGTATTACCTGCCATTCATTGATGGCTTCAAAACATGAATTCGTACTGCAATTTGATGGTAAGAAAGAATTGTGCATACAATGTCATACCTCATATTAAGATGTTTATAATCGTTCAAGGTTCAAGGGTTCAGATGTTCAGATATTTAGTAGAAGTAAATCGGTAAGACTAAATATTAAGGAATTGTAATGATTAAGAAGTCTTTTTTGGTTTTTTATATTTTACTTATTTCAATAGTCCCGCTTGAAGCCTATGGCAAAAAAGATGCCATTAATATAATTACTACGTTAAATAGTAACCAGGATATCGGTATATTAGGGCTCATTGGGGGGGTATTTTTTGATGAAAACAAAGACAGGTTATATGTTACGGATTCTACAAACTGCCGTATTCTTTCATATGATTCTGAATTTAATTATCTATCTTCATTACATCCCAAGGGTGACCTGAAGAATCCAACCAGTATTTTAAGAACTATTGATGGGAAGTTCCTTGTTGTTGAGCCATCAAAAAGGAATGTAGTTGTAATTGATGTAACACAGAAGTCGTTTAATTTGTTAGATTTAGCGGAAGTTCCTGATTCTGGTACCTTCAATCCAGGGAGAATGGCAATAGATTCCGACGGTAACATATATATTATAGACAGGGCTAATAATAGGATTCTTGTTTTTAATTCAAATCTGAAGTTTAACAAAGAAGTCATTAGAGAAAGTAAAATAAGATTTAATGACATTAAGGTTGGCAAGAATGGGGACATATATACTCTTAGCACATTAGAAGGGATTGCAAGAAAATACGACAGGTCGGGCAAAAAAATTTTAGAATTCGGGAGTCGAGGAAAAGGCAGGGATGAGTTTAGTTTCCCTACTAGTTTGGCAGTTGATAATAAAGGGCTGATTTATATCGTTGATCAGCATGAAAACAGGGTTCTTGTATTTGACATAAAAGGAAAGTTTGTTTTTAATTTTTCAAGGTTGGGGTGGATAGAAGGGTGCCTGGCAACGCCATCCTATATATTTATTAACAATTCCGACACTATATTTGTTGTTGATCGTGATAATTCAAGGGTAAGTATATTTAAGTAAAGGTTTAC
>VMSQ01000299.1 GCA_013792055.1 Desulfobacteraceae bacterium | reverse complement strand
GGTCAACCCGACGACAAGCGGTGAAATGCCGAACGCCAAAGCAATGCGTGACGCACCGCGTACAAGCAGCTCTGCGCCGACAACTAGCAGTATGAATCCGACTATTAAAAATAGAATACTGAAAAGCATTATACGTTCACCACGAATTATCATATTGGCGTGGCTTATCTATCCATGTCCATTATTTCAAAGATAGATAGTCTGCGTAGATATCATTTCCTGAGGTATAAGCCGATGGATCAATCTCAGAAAAAGCTCTTACATGCCATGGTATCCCCTCATGAATCTCTATATCATCAAGATTAAAACTTGAGAAATAAGGAGAGAGGGGGCCTGGGCCAACCTGTGCCTCTGCCGCCAGCGCCTGCAGGAAGGCCGGCAACACCCTGTTCCTCTTGTTATGTGACGTATTGCTCCTTGATTCTATCAAACTTCATAGCAGACAGATCAATCGTGACATAGGTGAACTCATTAAGTTGACCGGGTTGGATGCATATCGTCCTGCCGAGTTTTGCATACCATCGTCCTGCCTGCCCGCCACCTGCCCGCTCGTGCCTTGCAATGGCAGGCGGGTCGCTCTCGCTCAAGCGAGGCGGGCGGGTAACTTCAGGAGATTCATGGATATGACCATGGAGCGAGAGTTTCGGCTGATATTTCTCCAAAAAGTTGTAAATCGCCTTTGACCCTACTTCTGCGCCGTGATAACATTTATCCAATCCCAGACTGTATGGGGGCATGTGGATTACATATACGCTTTTTGCCATATCCTTGGGGCGCACCAATCGATTAAGTTCCTCTTCTATCGTTGGAAGTGTTTTTGCATGGGCAAACCAGTCATCTGTTTCTTGCCATCCATTTGGTGTAGATAACAGCCCTTTTCCGAACTGCTCCTGGAATATATAGTCATCCGTGTCCATTCTACACCTGTCCTTGAGCCGGAATGGATAATCAACTACCCAGTTCATGCCTGCGAATTCGTAACCCCCGACTTCAAACTTGCGTTGTGCTAGGCAGACTACAAAGGAATACTTATTACAAGTTTCCTCAAACCGTTGATCGAAAATTCTAAGGTCATCGTTTCCCAGGTAGCAGAGATAATAAATCCCGGCAGAGTTGAATTGTGCAAAGTGATTGTCAAGGTAGTCAGTAATGAATTCGCCCTGTCTAAATGGTTCATTCTGGGGTAGCATATCACCGCCATTGATGACTACTTTTGCTTTAAAGTCTTTTGCTGCTTCGAATAGCCGCTCATATTTCCACTTGCTTCCATGCAAGTCGGTTACAAATAGCACTCTCATTCAGGCAGCTCCTCCGGGCATATATTACATAGCGTTTCAAGTATACACAACGTTGTGCACTCTGCCGTCAATACAGTTAATTGCAGGTACAAATATATTACTTATACCCATTGGCTTAACGTTCTTCATCCTGTACCTCCTGATCATCTTTTTCTAACGCTTCTTTTGCTGCGGTTTGATAGTCTTTAACTTTTTCTTGAATGCGCTTGTCAGTCAAACCTAAAATCTTGGCAGCCGCTAATGCGGCATTGGCCGGTTCTAAAACCACCATGGGTGCCACGGCAGACGGCATTCTGAGACTGGAATAAATATCGCCCCCACTAAATTTATCGCTATATGGAGGACATGCGATAACCGGGCAGTGTGTTTGGGCGTCTGTAAAGCCGCTTAAAGCATTGCTTCTCCCTGCAACAGTAATAAACACTACGTCTTTCTTTTCGCACTCTTTTATTAACTCGTAGCATTTTAACGGCACCTTATGTGCTGAAGCAACCCTCAAAGCGCTTTCAATTCCAAATTTGTCTAAAGCCTCTGCAATTCTTTTCGACCATTTAAGGTCACTTTTCGACCCCATAATTATTACCACCTTACCCATATCCTCACCTCCTTTTTGAAACCTGATGTAAAGACTGTTTGCCAAACAAATTCGGAAGTTAAGTGTCGGCGACGGTTCCTTGCAAAACCAGGTTTCTATCCTTGCCCCATGTCTCCA
This sequence comes from Desulfobacteraceae bacterium, assembly GCA_013792055.1. GTDB lineage: Bacteria > Desulfobacterota > Desulfobacteria > Desulfobacterales > ETH-SRB1 > B13-G4. The sequence continues at coordinate 5,081 of VMSQ01000299.1, read as the reverse complement.
AACATGACATCCATCTGTTCGGTCACTTTTCTATTTGCGGCGTGATTTCGAACTCAAGAGTCTGCAGCAACTCGCCATCCGGGCCGAGTACATCCACGTGCCATAATCCAGCCTGATGGGGTTGAATCGCTTTCGAACTGTAGGTTCGCCAGCTCGCAGAACCAACTTTCAAGGTTACCCAAGCCCACTGCGTCTTGCCAAAATACCACGCATGAGTAATCCTGGTCGGTTCCTGAGCACCCGTAATTCTGGTAAAACAGTAAAGCTTACCTACTGATGCCCTGAAACTGTTGCCCGCATCAACTGGAGTCCGGTCAACCACATCCTTGCAGATTACAGCGTCTGCGACTTTCAGTGAAACAGCCTCCTGGCCCTCAATTGTTGCTGCTGGCAAAAGGCAAACCGTTATTAGCAGAATCATAAAAGCAAAAAAGACTGATTTCATGGGCATTATCTCCTTTTAAAAACGATTAAGTGCCCCCACTCCTCTCCACAGGGGGATGTGTGCTGAAAAGTTTCATGACGGAAGAATCTCCTTTATATCTTTCAATATTTCTTTTACCGGAGGCACATCTTTGAACCACTCATTTTCAGTAATTTCATTGGTGCAGGCACAATAAATCTGTGAAATTAACAGTTTCAATCTGGAAGGCAACGGTTCCGGGTTTAATCTGCATATGCTTTTCCAGTGCTGCCTGTCCTTTTTCTTTGCATCTTCGACACTTCCCTGCAAAAGCTTCCTATCGTTACACCATGTCCACAATAGTAACAAGAGGCGCTCCCTGAATTACGCTCTGTCCTTCCTTAATGTGGATTTCCTTGACCACTCCGTGACCCGGGCTGGTGATCTCCATATCCATCTTCATCGCTTCTATCACCATGAGAACCTGATCTTTTTTAACGGATTCCCCATTCACAACCAATATCTTCAGTACCATGGCGGGCATATAGGCGGTGACGGTCTTTTCCAAAGGAACGGGCCCGGCCGGAACCTTGCGACTGATCGGGGCCGCGCCTTTTGTTTTCGGCTCCCTGAGGGAATAGGTTTCATCATGTATCACGACATCCATCATCCCATTCCGCTCTGTTATATCTACCTCAAAACTTTTGTCATTAAGAATAAGCGAATACACGGTAGGGGATATTTCGTAAACATCTGCGTTATAGACCTGGCCGGCGAGATTAACCCGGTACAGATTCTCTTTAGATCTTTCCACCTGCAGAGGGAATTCATCTTCGGCTATGGCCAGGGTTGTTTTAAATCTTCCCGGTCTCTTCATGTGCTCTGCTTTCTTGATAGCCCCCATGATCAAAGCTGCTTCTTTGTAACGGCGCCTTTTTTTGCTCGCTTTTGGATAGAATTCTTCTTCTAAAAATTGTGTATTGAAATCCCCCTCAATAAAGCGTTTGTGGTTGATCAACCAGCGGTGAAATGGGATGTTGGTTTTGATCCCTTTGATGACGAACTCCTTAAGAGCCCGATCCATTCGCACAATCGCTTCCTCTCTGGTGCGACCCCAAACAATGACCTTGGCCACAATCGGATCATAGTCAATGGGCACTGAAAAGCCTTCGTAAACCCCGATGTCCACCCGGACTCCCGGGCCGCCCGGTATCTGTATCCGGTCGATGCGGCCGGGTGAAGGCAAAAAATTATTCTCGGGGTCTTCAGCATAGATACGGCAGACTATGGAAGACCCTGTCGGCAATATTTCATTCTGCCTTATTTGAAGATGTTCCCCTCCGGCAATCCGGATCTGCTCCTTGACGATGTCCACCCCTGTTACCATTTCCGTAACAGGGTGTTCTACCTGGAGGCGGGCGTTCAATTCCAGGAAATAAAAGTTCTTGTTTTCGTCCACCAAAAATTCCACGGTGCCGGCCCCTTCATATTTGAGGGCAATGGCCGCGGTCAGGGCGGCTGAGGCCATACGCAGGCGGGTGATATCATCCAAAAACGGGGATGGACTTTCCTCTAAAATTTTTTGAAACCGCCTCTGAATGGAGCATTCCCGTTCACAAAGATGCACTACATGTCCATGCCTGTCTGCCAGTATCGGGAGCTCGATATGCCTGGCTCCTGGAATATACTTTTCAAGATAAAGGCTCCCGCTTCCAAAGGAGGCCATGGCTTCGGAACTGGCTACGTGGATGGAAGAACGCAATTGATCTTCGCTTTTTACCAGACGGATACCTTTGCCGCCGCCCCCGGACACGGCTTTAAGGATAATGGGGAATCCTATCTTGCGGGCGAACTCCGCGGCTTCGTTTTCATCCTCCACAGCCTCGCTGTGTCCCGGGATAACCGCTATCCGGACATCATCCATGAAAGCGCGGGTTCGAATCTTTCTGCCCATGTACTGGAGGCTCTCTCCTGTGGGGCCGATAAAAATAAGTCCCTCCTTCTGGCATCTTTCCGCAAAATCCCTGTTTTCCGAGAGAAATCCATAGCCGGGATGGATTGCCCCAGCGCCGCATTTTTTGGCTATGGCGATGATCCTATCCATGTTCAGATACGTATCTTTGACCGGGCCGGAACCTAAGGAGTATGCCTCATCAGTATAACGAACATGGAGGGCTCCCCGATCAGGCTGAGAATAGACTACTGCCACTGAAATGCCTAATTCATGGCAGGCCCTCAGGATGCGGACTGCTATCTCTCCACGATTAGCGATCAGAATTTTTTTGATCATGTTGATTTTCCTCCTAAAGTTGTCTCCGTTCTATCTTCAACCCAAAAACCTTCTCAAATAGGCTGCCTCTTCAATCATGGATTGAAGATCGGTATGGTGGTTTTCTTTTAATGCCTTGATGATCCGGCCGGTAACCTTTTTATGTTCGTAATCGACTTTAAAGTCAAAGGCATCCATACGGAGCGAGCTCTTGACACTGTCGGGAAGGATGGCAAATACCTCTTCATTAAAATAGGAGAGTCCATCGCCGACATCTTCGTTAAAATATATGTAGGCCTCTTTCAGATAGGCCAGATCATCCGGATCCAGGGCATTCAGGCCGAATATCTGCGGTGGAAGGCCTATGGAATAACATGCCGCACAAAAACTTATAGCCCTGGGGAGAACCACATTGCCCATACTCCTGGAATAGCCAAAAAGCCCGATATGAAGCTTGCGCATTCTTCTTTTTGGCACGTATCCTGCCACCTGATTGATCAAAGGGGCCAGGGCTTCAACCTGCCTTCTGTATTCGGTTGATACCTTGTCAATAATACTTATACAGCGCTTTTCATCAACATCCCAGCCCCTCCGCCTTGGAGATGTTCTAAGCTTTTCAATGGCTTTAATGGTCAAATCCACGGGATAATCATATTTGAAGGCCGATTGCACGGTATAGGTCTGAACATCCGGGTATTCGAAGAGAACCCTGTCTTCATTCCCCGGTTTGAGATTCCCTCGAAAGGGGGCCGAACCAACCCCAAGTATGGGATAAATTTCCACATCCAATTCCTGAGAAAGCCGGCGGAGCCTTTGCAGGGCTATTTTGTTACAGAGAACGGCGCTGACCATGCCATAATTCATTGCAGGATCCGACCTGGCCAAAAAGACTCTCTGATAGGGAACTTTCTTGTTTTTCAGATACTCCCTTAAAATCTGATCACATTCCAGGATGTGCTCCCGATCTTCAAACAGGGGAATAACCTGTATGGTCTCGGGTTTGAATTCCCCGACCCACTCGGCAATGGTAATGTCTCCAGGATAGGAAGGAAGATTCTGTTTCCCGGCGATGAAGTCCTTGTAGTAATAGTAGATTCTGTTCAAACACTTTGAGCTGGTAGTCATGGGAAGGATCACCTCAAAAATAGGAGGAATATCCTCATTGTAAAAGAGCCTGGCTGAATCAAAAGACCGGGGAATTTCCTCCAGGGTTTCAATGAGGACCTTGGCCTCAGCCTTTTCCACAGTAGGATTTGGAACTCTCAGGGTAATAAAGACGTCCTGGCCCAGCCTCTTTTCTTTAAAGAAATGTTTGTATCTGGTGAGGAGTTTTCTCACTACAAATGAATCTGCCTCCTTGCCCTCGCAGTCCCACATCTGCTCATCACAGCCCAGATGGGAAAAAGCGTAATAAACCTCTTTTATTTCGTCTTCACCTGACATGTCCGTGCTTTCTGCAAAAAAAGGCAGACGGACATTGTCAGGATGCTGGGTGCTCATTACACGCGGAATTTTAGGCACACGTATCCCCTTGTATTTTTATCAATTCCCTCAATTTTTATAGATTCTTTTCCACATCCCTTGACCTTTTTTTCTCATCGACCCACTGCTTGATATCGGCTCTTTTGAACCGCCAGGATCCTCCTACCTTAAAGCCCGGCAACTCTCCTGAGTTAACCAGTTCATAAACGGTTTTTGGGTTAATGCGCAGATAGAAGGCTACCTGCTTAACCGTCCAGATTTCACGTTCCATATCCGAACCTTTATAAGTTTATAGGAAAGCAAGTGCATTAAAATATATTAAAAAGGAAAATATTCTAAAATAATGCCTTTGTAAAGAAAAATATGGTTGATATCAAGGAAAGAAAGGTAATCTGGAATCATAACAGCCGCGGCAAAGCGGTTGTGGACGAATTTTACCATGAGATAGGTTCAGATGAATCTGAAAACTATATTTTAGGCAGGTGAATAACAAAATTGCTTCCTTCTCCAAGCTCGCTATCAACCGTAACATATCCTTCATGCGTCTGGACAATATGTTTAACAATGGCAAGCCCCAGGCCAGTACCTCCAAGCTTTCGGCTTCTGGCTTTGTCTACCCTGTAGAATCTTTCAAAAAGACGCGGAAGGTGTTCTTTTGCAATTCCGATTCCATAATCCTTAAAACTTATACATACCTCAGTATCTGTGGTAATTACCTGAATCTGAACCAATCCACCTTCTTCACTATATTTTATTGCGTTATCAAGGAGATTTACTGCAGCCTGCTCAAGAAGCTGGGTGTCAATTTTAGCAGAAATATCTTCATGACATATTAGATTGACTTTTATTTTCTTTGACTCTGCTTTTGCCTGGCAAACCTGAATAGCAGTTTTAATAACACTCCTGATATTACCTTTTATAAGCTTT
>VMSQ01000257.1 GCA_013792055.1 Desulfobacteraceae bacterium | reverse complement strand
TATGGGTAAGATTACAGGCAGATCGGCAGAGGTTGAACGGATTGTTGGATCGCTTTGCGTTGACAGTAGGAAGATCAGGAGGGTGCTTGGGTGGAAGCCTTTGTTTACGGCAGAGGAAGGGATTCGTGACACGGTTTGTTGGTATAAGTCCTCAGCTTGCACCGATTGACGCAGAATAAATATCTCACGCAAGGGCGCTAAGATAAAGAAGAAATTATGACGGAGAATGCAATAGCTAAAAAAAGTTTTGGGTAATAGGTTATGGGGGGTGAGTTTATAGTTTTTAAGAGAAACTTGTCTCGTCTATTCCAAAGACTTTCGCTAACTTTTGTCTGGTTGTCTTGCGATAAACAGCGCCTTCCCGTTCCCACTTTGCCACGGTTGCCTGTTTTACCCCGATTCGATTGGCAAGTTCTTTCTGGGTCCATCCCTTTTCAAGGCGCTCCCGTTTGACAGGATTCATAAAGATATAGTCTTCCGCTTCGTTCTGATCATATAGCGGTTCAGACCTGGCCTCACGAATGTCACGCAGATCGGATTCATCTTCTATACGATCAAGGATGGTCTGGAATGACTTGACGGGTAGTACCACAAACTTTACCTTTCCATTTTCCTTAATTGTCTGATATTCCATGCTTAATTATAGCTTTAAAAGATATATTGTCAAGATGAAAAATTAAGCGTGACTTGAACTGGAATCCTCCTTTTACGATGGAAGAGGGAATTCGTGAGACGGTTTGTTGGTATAAGTCCGCAGACCCACACAGATTAGATATCTCACGCAAAGGCGCAAAGACGCTAATATAAAAAAACAATATAAAATAACATTATGACTGAGAATGAGATTGCGAAGATAGTTGTTGATGCGGCTTACCATGTTCATAGAAGGTTGGGGCCGGGGTTGCTGGAAAGTGTTTATGAAGCTGTTTTGGCGTATGATTTGAAGAAGAGGGGGATGAAGGTTGAAAGGCAAGTGCCTGTGGCAATTGTTTTTAATGGCATAAAATTTGATGAAGGATTTAGGGCTGACCTCATCGTCGAAGATAAAGTGATTGTCGAGCTCAAATCTGTTGAGAATATTGTTCCGGTACACAAGAAGCAATTATTGACGTACCTGCGTTTGTCAGACAAGAGGCTGGGACTATTAATCAATTTCGGTTCAGAACTAATTCGCGATGGTATTTCAAGAGTCGTTAATGGGTTATAGTTTTAAAATCTTAGCGTCTTTGCGCCTTTGCGTGAGTCAATAAATTCTAATGAAACGAATATTTGATATCGTCATTGCTTCAATGTTTTTTATAGCCTTCTCCTTTCCCATGTTGATTATCGCACTTCTGGTTAAAACTACTTCCAAGGGTCCTGTACTTTACTGTTCGGACAGGGTAGGGAAGAACAATGTGATTTTCAAGATGCCTAAGTTCAGGACTATGAGAGTCGATACTCCGCCAGTCGCTACACACCTATTATCAGATCCCCATAAATATTATACTCCTTTGGGATCATTTATACGTCGGTCCAGTCTGGATGAGTTGCCGCAGCTTTACAGCGTTTTAAAAGGAGATATGAGTTTTGTTGGGCCACGTCCAGCTCTGTATAATCAGGATGATCTTATTGAGTTAAGGACAAAAAAAGGAATTCATAACATTACTCCAGGTTTAACAGGATGGGCACAGATCAACGGTAGAGATGAACTCCCGATTCCAGTAAAGGTTGAGTTTGATGAGTATTATCTGAAAAACAGATCGTTCTTCCTTGATCTCAAGATATTGTGGATGACAGTTGTAAAGGTTGTGAGGAGGGAAGGGGTTGTGCATTGAGAGGATGGGAAGATAAGAGGGCAGGAAAAGATAGAAGACAGAAGTCAGAGAACAGAAGTCGGAGGTCAGGAGACAGGGAGCAGAGAGCGGACATAAGAAGATTAGAGGGTGAGAGGATTAGAGGATAATCCCAGTTGAATAACCCTTCGGGCGTCCGCAAAGCGAAATTCAACGGGACAGGGAAGGCGAGAGGGGCATTTGGAATGAAAATTTATCTCGATGTTTGCTGTTTGAATCGCCCGTTTGATGATCAGACTCAGGATCGAATACATCTTGAATCGGAAGCGGTTGTTCTGATATTAAAACATGTACGGTCAGGGAATTGGGAATGGATCAGCAGCGAGGCGGTAGATTATGAAGTCGGGCAGACACCTAATGTGGAACGGAGGCATCGAGTTGAGGCCTTGATTCGATACGCTGGTCGTACTGTCCTTATAGAGAAATCTGTTGTCAAACGGGCTTTCGAACTTAAGGCAATCGGTTTTGGCGTCTATGATGCGCTTCATTTGGCATGTGCTGAGCATTCTTATGCCGACGTTTTTCTGACTACCGACGATAAACTTCTGCGGTTGTCGCGTGAATGTTCCAGCACACTTAAGGTAAAGGTGGATAATCCATTAATATGGCTTAAAGAGGTGACAGAAAATGAATACAGGAACCATGACTTTTGACCAGATCAAGATAGAAGGGCTTAAGGCTTTAGAGCGTCAGTTGGGGCCGGACGGCATGATCCGGTTTTTGCAGCAATTTGAAACAGGCTGGGGAGATTATACAAAAGAAAGACATAAGTGGCTCAAAGAGACAAGTGTGGAGGCACTGGCGGAGAAGATTGTTAAACAGAGGGGGGAGGGGCGGAAGGTGAGAAGATGATCCCAGTTGAATAGCCCTTCGGGCGTCCGCAAAGCGGAATTCAACGGGACAGGGAAGTGGAGAGGATGGGAAGCGCAGAAATTGAGAAGATTATAAGGTAGGAAGGTGAGAAGGTGGGAAAATTAGAAGAGCAGAAGGGAAGGAAGAGAACGATCAGGCATTTTAGGGATCTTGAAGTCTACAGGCGGGCTTTTGATGCCGCAATGGAGATTTTTCAAATGACCAAGGGGTTCCCTTCTGAAGAGAAGTTTTCTCTGGTTGATCAGATTCGAAGGTCATCAAGATCAGTATGTGCTAATTTAGCAGAGGGATGGAGAAAGATGTTTTCGATAAACTTGATAACGAGTATGAGCAATTGATTGCAATGTTAAATTCAATGGAAATGAATGCTGAAAAGTTTTGTTTCTGAATATTTGCTAATCTTCTTACCTTCTAATTTTCTGCTTTTCTTGCACCACCGCTATGCTTAATTACAGGAATGGAACGAGGTCGGGTGCCAGAATTTAGCATTGGTGTCCATCGGTCACACATTGACGTGTCCATTTAGGAAGAGTGCGGGCAGGTCGAACGTTGAATGGGAAAAGAGGTGAGTTCTTGTGTTTATGATAAAAAAAATTGTAGCTCCTTTATTCATGCCTTTATCTCTGTGTCTTGAATTGCTGTTAGTTGGACTTTTTCTCCTTTGGTTTACTCGCAAACAAAAGGCCGGCAAAATAGTTGTTTCCCTTGGAATAGCTTTGTTAATGATTTTTAGTTATGGAGCTGTTTCAAATATATTGCTTAAATCATTGGAGTGTAAATATCCTGCGCTAAATGATATAAATAAGTATTCTGATGTAAAATGGGTAGTAGTGCTGGGAGGAGGGCACATATCTGACCCAAAGCTTCCAGCTAATGATCAACTTTCGAGTTCTTCCCTTGCTCGCCTGGTAGAGGGCATTCGGATTCATAAAAAATTAAAAAACAGCAGGTTAATTCTGTCAGGAGGCAGGGTATTTGATTCAGTCCCGGAAGCTTATACTATGGCAAAGGCGGCTGTTTCGCTTGGCGTAGATGCAAGTGACTTGATTCAGGAGTCCATCTCAAGAGATACAAAGGATCAAGCCATGCACATAAAAAAAATAGTAGAAGATGAAAGATTTATTCTTGTAACATCTGCTTGCCATATTCCGCGTTCAATAGCTCTTTTTAAAAAACACGGCATGAACCCTATCCCAGGGCCGACAGACTATCTGATAAAAGAAAGGCAAGGAGGGATAAGTCCTGGCATGTTCTCTCCATGTGCTGATGAGCTTCGCAAGGTTGAAAGAGCAGTCCATGAATATTTGGGATTGGCGTGGGCAAAGATAGTAGGGTATATATGACAGTCAATTTTTATTCCAAGAGACATCGTGGCTATGACAAGTTTTGCTTTCGGTTGCATCTTTTTAAAAAGCCGTTGAAATCCGGGCCTGAAAGACTCAGCTTTGATATTGCGGAATCGATTAAGGATTTATCCGAAGGAAGAATTATAGCTTCCTATCCTTTATTCGTTTTTCGATGAGCCTGTAAACTTCTTTTCGATGGATTATACCGAGAATCAAAATATCATCACTGAAAACTTTAAAAACAACACGGTAATCTCCGACTCTCAACTTCCAGTAACCTTTAAGCGTTCTTTGCAATGGCTTCCCATAGGTTTCAGGATGTGTAACAAGCCGCTGTTCAATAGCTCTCTTGATCATGTTCTTGTTTTTTGCATCAATTTTAGGCAGATCAGATCTTTTAACATCTGGGTGGTATTTGAGTTTGTATATCATAGCTTTTCAGCAATCCAGATCTTAAGACCATACATCATTATGGGTTAGGGCTTCAGAATCATTCCAGGATTTTTCTCTTTTTTCGGCGAATACAGAAAGGGCGATGTCCTCTTGAATTTCCAGAGCTTCTTTGAGCAAGTCCCTAACCTTAGCGGACAATGAAACATTATCCTTTTCTGCTAAAAGTCGAACCTTTTGGTAGAGAGAATTTTCCAAAACTACGTTTATACGAGGGTTTTGAGCTGGCATGGTTTGTTCCTCCTGATAAAATAAAATTTAGTGTAACAGTAGTGACACACCATGTCAAATCTTATTTAACCGAGCACTACTTCGGGCGTCTGGGTGCCCCGGTGAAATACACTTTCTGCTTGACAGCCGTCATTTTTTAATAGAATTTTTGGCCAATAATATTATGCAAATTCCGGTCCACTATTTTTGAAAACATAGGGGGTAAGTCAGGGGTCGGAAGTCAGAAGTCAGAGGTCGGAAGTCAGAGGTCGGAAGTCAGAGGTCGGAAGTCAGGGGTCAGAAGTCGGAAGTCAGAGGTCGGAAGTCAGAGGTCGGAAGTCAGAGGTCGGAAGTCAGAAGTCAGAGAGCGGAAGTCAGATATGGAAACAAAACAGATAAAATCTGCAAAGGACTTAAGTGTGTATAAAAAAGCATATGCGCTTGCAATGGAAATATTCAATATCACTAAGCAGTGGCCTGCTGAAGAAAAATATTCGTTGACCGATCAGATAAGGAGATCTTCGAGGTCAGTTTGCTCAAACCTGCGTGAGTCTTGGGCGAAAAGAAGGTATGAGGCACATTTTATCAGCAAGTTGACGGATGCTGCTTCCTGCTCGTAGAGCAGCATACAGCTCGGAGAGATGGAGAAAACAGTGAAACGGACACTTGGCTTGATTTTGCAAAGGATTGTAAATACATCTCTATTGAAGGTCATGGCCGTCTGACAACTGAATGTAAGGAAGTGGGTGCGATGCTCGGCTCCATGATCAAAAAGCCAACTTCATTTCTGCTCAAATCCAGTTCCTGAACACAGAGCTCTGATCTCAGACTTCCGTCTTCCGACATCTGACATCTGATCTCTGAAATGTGCTGCCTGTCATAAGGATGTTTTAAAATAGATGAAAAAAATACTGATAAGTAAAAATTTGTTTGTTTTGATTCTGGCTGATGCGGTTTTATTGGCCATTTCTTATTTTTTGGCCTATGTCGTGCGGTTTGAAGCTCATATTGGGCCGAGAGAACTGCTGGTTATAAAGCAGACCATTGTTCCCATGCTCCTCTGCAAACTGGCGGTGTTTTACTTTTTTAACCTCTACCGTGGTATGTGGCGCTACACCGGTATCGTTGATCTTCTTAATGTGATCAAGGCGGTATTGGTGAGTTCTTTGATTATTATTACAGTGGTTCTCATGCTTAGCAGATTTCAGGGGTTTTCGCGGTCCATATTTGTCATTGACGCTGTTTTTTCTCTGATATTGATAGCCGGAATCAGGCTTGTCATCCGGCTCCTTTTATCTACTACTACCTTTTCTCTTAATAACAATGGCATCATCAACGAACATAAAAAAATGATCATAATAGGCGCTGGTGATGCAGGGGAAAAGGTGGTTCGGGAGATTTATGATAACCCGAGGATGAAATACAGGGTAGTCGGCTTTGTTGATGACGATAAAAACAAGCTTGGCAAACAGATCCACGGAATAAAGGTTCTCGGCAGGATCGATGAGCTTAAAGAGGTTGTAAAAAAAGAAGGTATAGATGAAATTTTGATCGCTGCGCCGTCTGCAGTGGGAAAAGACATGCGGCGTATTGTTGAGATTTGTGATGCAACAAAGATCCCCTATAAAACGCTGCCGGGGATGGGTGAGCTAATCGACGGCAAAGTCAGTATCAAAGCAATTCGAGATGTTTCATATAAGGATCTTCTTGGAAGGCCTCCTGTCAGGCTGGAAAATAATAAAATTTCGGAATTTCTGAAAAACAAATGTGTTTTGATAACAGGGGCAGGCGGTTCGATTGGTTCTGAACTGTGCAGGCAGATTTGTACGTATAGACCGTCTCTATTGGTTTTGTTTGATGCAGGTGAAAGTAATCTATATTCGATTCAAATGGAACTCAAGCACGTGGTTACCTACATAAAATATCGGGCTGTACTCGGTCGGATACAGGATAAGGCATTGGTTGATGAGGTCTTCCGAAAATACAAGCCGGATGTAGTCTTTCACGCAGCCGCCTATAAGCATGTTCCGTTAGTGGAAAGAAATCCATGGGAAGCGGTATATTCAAATATTGTCGGAACAAATACTCTCGTCAAAGCGGCGATTGCTCACAAAGTTGACCGGTTTGTCTTGGTGTCAACGGATAAAGCGGTGCGGCCGACCAATGTAATGGGGGCGTCAAAGCGCATTACTGAAAAAATTGTGCAATCTTATTCGTCAGGTTCGACTAAGTTCATGGCGGTGCGTTTTGGGAATGTAATCGGTTCTTCAGGCTCAGTAATTCCCCTTTACCGGCATCAAATCGAAAAAGGTGGCCCTGTGACCGTTACGCATCCAGAGATAACCAGATTTTTTATGACCATAGAGGAGTCCGCTCAACTTATACTTCAGGCATTTACCATGGGTGAGGGTGGTGAGATTTTTATTCTTGAAATGGGAACGCCGGTCAAAATAGTAGATATGGCCAGGGACCTGATCCGTCTTTCAGGTAAAGAACCTGATATTGATATTGAGATAAAATTTATAGGCCTCAGGCCGGGTGAAAAACTTTACGAGGAGTTGATTACAGAGGGGGAAGGTATTGTAAAGACCGAACATGAGAAGATTCTTGTATTACGGGATGAGAGCCTGAGCGGTGACACAGAATATTATAATAAATTAAATAGGCTTGATGAACAGATAAAAGAATTGACCCATCTGGCAGACATGCATGATGCAAAGGGGATTAAATCAAAGTTGAAGGAGATTGTGCCCGAGTATACGATTTCAGACGATGAAGCGGTAGTTTAGAAAGGAGAGATTCGCTATTCGACACTTTATGCAGAATTTAGTTTAGATAGATTATTATACTTGACACTGGTTAAAATATATGTTCAATTTATGAACGTTTAGAAACTGAACACTTGAATATGATCATTAATTTCCATAAATATCTTTATGTTAAGACTTACCGGTTTTATGTAACCCACCAAGCGGAGCTATGCTCTGAGACCTTAGAATTTTGCCAGAAATAGTCTAATCCCCGATCAGGTCGAGGACAAGATCGTCATTCCCGTGAAAACGGGAATCCAGTTCCCGATCAGGTCGAGGACAAGCATTCTCAATTAGTTATAGATTCTCATCCCTCTCTTCGCTGGGACAGGCTTTTCGCGGGGAATGACAGGAAGAGGGCATTTTTTCAAAGGTCTCATTCTCCGTAGCTTGCTGAGAGGTAGTTCATTCCTCAATGATGGATCATAAAGACATACGGACATTAAAACTCCTTGAAGAGATCGAGAAAGACTATTTTCCGAGCCAGAGAGAACTCGCCAGGAAGTTGAATATTTCGGTGGGGCTTGTTAATTCATTTGTCAATCGCCTTTCTCACAAAGGTTACTTCAAGATTACAACTATTCCTAAGAATAGGGTAAAATATATACTTATGCCGGAAGGGGTTGTTGAAAAAACAAGGCTGACATATCAGTATATCCAGTATTCTTATAAGTTTTACAAGGATGCCCGCCACAAACTCCGCAAAATTTATAAAGGACTTGAGGCACATGGTGTCAGACGTATAGTTTTTTATGGGGCAAGCGATTTAGCTGAAATCGCATACATCTCTTTGCAGGAGACATCCATTGAAATGGTTGCCGTTGTAGATATGTTAAAGGCAGGGAAACAATTTTTGGGGAAATTAGTTTTAGAGCCTGTCAATCTTAACTCACTTTCATTTGACAGAATCCTTATTACCGCAATTGAATCAAGAGAGAAAAATTTAGATGAAATTATAGAAAATGGAGTGCCCGATAGCAAGATAGTTACTATTGAATAAAAAGAAAATGACATTAATACAAGTAAATATAAAGGACGCGAATTATAGAGAGGGATTATCATGTTAAACGATAAAACAATTTTGATTACTGGGGGAACTGGTTCATTAGGAAAAAAAATGACCCACATTATTTTGGAGAATTATACACCTGAAAAGCTTATTATATTTAGCAGGGATGAGCTTAAACAGTTTGAGATGTCTCAAAGATGGAGCATGAAAAAATATCCTTGTATTCGGTATCTTCTTGGTGACGTAAGGGACAAGGAAAGGCTCATTAGAGCTTTTAATGGTGTTGATTATGTCATTCATGCTGCAGCGCTTAAACAGGTTCCTGCGGCTGAGTATAATCCTGCAGAATTTATTAAAACGAACATTATGGGTGCAATGAATATCGTTGATGCTGCATTATATAATAATGTTAAGAAAGTTATCGCCTTATCCACAGATAAGGCATGCAATCCTATTAACTTATATGGGGCAACAAAGTTATGTTCGGATAAATTATTTACGGCAGCCAATGTTTATAGAGGACTTGATAAAGAAACAAGTTTTGCTGTCGTGCGTTATGGTAATGTACTCGGTAGTCGTGGCTCAGTGGTCCCCTTTTTTAAGGAACGTTCCAAGACAGGCGTGCTTCCTATTACTGATCCCGACATGACACGTTTTTGGATTACCCTTGACCAGGCAGCTCATTTTGTGCTCAAGGTTTTAGAATTAGCAAAAGGTGGCGAAATCTTCGTTCCTAAAATTCCTTCCATGAAAATTACAGATCTGGCCAAAGCAATAGCTCCTGAGTGTTCACATAAAACCGTAGGTATTCGTCCTGGCGAGAAAATTCATGAAACCCTTATCGGAGAAGATGAAGGACGTAATACTATAGAATATAAAGATTGTTATGTAGTAAGACAAGGCCACCTTGATGCTGAGACAAGGCTCGATATCGATAATGGTGGCAGGTCGTGTCCAAAAGGATTTAGGTACAGGTCAGATAATAATCCCGAAAGATTAGTTATTGAAGAATTAAAACAGACCTTAGAGCAAATCTCTGATGACTATAGTATTGAAAAAACACGTTGGTCAATGGACGATATCCCGCAATAAAAATGCAAATAACTGTTCAGGTAGATAGGCTGTAGCCTAACCACACACACAACCTGATTAATTACAAATGCAAACAAACAGAGAAAACAAAAAGAGAATGTTGATTACCGGTGTTAGCGGATTGTTGGGCAACAACCTTGCTTACTACTTCAAGCATAAGTATGAAATTTTAGGATTGTATAACTCACATCCCGTTACTATTAAAGGTATAGATACTGAAAAATGTGAATTGTCTGACCCAGATAACATCAATAAAATTATCTCTGAATTTAACCCACGGATTATCATTCACTGTGCCTCATTAACAAACGTTGATGAGTGTGAAATAGATAAAGATACTACGAAAACAATAAATGTCTTATCTACTAAAAATATCGTTGAAGATATTATAGATAAGGATATCAAATTAATATATATTTCCACTGATGCTGTTTATGATGGTGTTAAAGGAAATTTTTCAGAAAATGACAATATAAGTCCAAACAATTATTATGGCTTTTCCAAGTATCAAGGAGAGTTGGAGATTTTAAAAAAGAAAGATTCTCTAATCTTGAGGACAAATATATTTGGATGGAATATACAAAACAAGAAAAGTTTAGGAGAGTGGATATTAGGGGAGCTTAAAGCAAAACAAAGAACAAGTGGATTTAAAGATGCATATTTTTCTTCAATATATACAATGGAGCTTGCCAGAATAATTGATATTTCGATCAACAGAAATTTAATCGGGATATATAATTGTGGAAGTGTAGATACATATTCGAAATACGAATTTGGTATAAAAATCGCCGAATGTTTTGGATTTGATAAAACGTTAATAGCTCCAATATCGATAGATGATTTTAACTTTAAGGCAAGAAGAGGGAAAAATCTTACATTAAATGTAAACAAACTTGAAAAAGCTCTTGATTATAAATTGCCGACCATAAATCATTCTATAGAAGCATTTTATAGAGATTATAAGTGTGGATTGCCTGAAGAAATACGAAAGTACCGAACTGAGACTCAAAAAAAGCCTGCTTTTATACCATATGGAAGGCAATGGATAGATGAGAAAGATATACGGGCAGTTGTTAATGTGCTGCGTTCCGATCGCATTACACAAGGACTGAGAATAGAAGAATTTGAGAATGCGTTGGTAGAATATTGCGGAGTTAAATATGCTGTTGCAGTGAACTCAGGAACTTCCGCACTTCATATTGCTTGTCTTGCTGCCAACATAAAAGATGGGGATGAAGTCATAACCTCCCCGAACACTTTCGTAGCGTCAGCCAATTGTGTTGTTTATTGTGGCGCAAAACCGGTTTTTGCCGATATAGACAAAATGACATACAATATTTCACCTGAAGGCCTTGCCAAAAAGATTACAAAAAGGACAAAAGCGATTATACCAGTTCATTTTGCAGGCCAAAGTTGTGATATGGAAATGATTTCGCAGGTAGTGAAGAAGGCCGAAGAAAAATACGGGCATAAGATATTTATTATAGAAGATGCCTGTCACGCTCTTGGCTCAAAATATAAAGGCACAGAAGTTGGATCTTGTTCCTTTTCAGATATGTCAGCTTTGAGTTTCCATCCAGTGAAACACATCACAACCGGTGAAGGCGGCGCTGTGTTGACCAATGATGAAAAATTGTGCAAAAAACTTAGACAGTTCCGGTCTCACGGTATTACCAGTGATCCAAAAGACTTCATTAATAAAGACTTAGCCTTTCCCGCCCACCACTCACCCAATCCGTGGTACTATGAGCAGGTGGATTTAGGATACAATTATCGCATTACAGATATTCAATGCGCTCTGGGCTCCTCTCAGCTAAAAAAACTTCACAAATTTCGTGAACGCCGCAGGCAAATAGTTGATAAGTATAACGAAGCCTTTAGTAATATTAAATCTGTACAAATTCCATTTGAATCTAAGGATTGCAACACTAACTTCCACCTGTATGTCCTTCTCTTTAATTTTAATCAGATCGGTATTGACCGCGCACAATTTATAATTGAACTTAAAAAACGAGGCATTCAGACTCAGGTTCACTATATTCCAGTACATTTACAACCATTTTATCAAAAGAATTTTGGGACGAGATGGGGTGACTGCCGCAATGCTGAGCAATATTATCAAGAATGTCTTTCGATACCACTTTTCCCAGCCATGAACGATCAAGACGTTGAGAGAGTCATTAATGAAATAACGGATGTAGTAAAGGTATCATTGTGATGAATATTCCAAAAAGTTTGGAAATGCAGAATAGAGCTATGCTTCGAATTCCCGGCATGACCCAATTGCTGTCAAAGCGTCCCGACATGTTTTCTTCAGGAGTTTGGCCAGGATATTACAGCAGAGCAAAAGGGGTGGAAATATGGGATCTGGACGGCAATCGTTATATCGACATGAGTATTGCCGGAATTGGCGCTAATATATTGGGATACACTGATCCGGATGTGGATGCGGCGGTGATTGAAGCGATACAAAATGGAAATAGCAGCTCTCTTAATTGCATGGAAGAAGTCGAACTTGCCGATTTGCTTTGTGAAATACATCCATGGGCTGAAATGGCAAGATTTGCAAGAACCGGCGGAGAATCAATGGCTATTGCTGTACGAATAGCGCGAGCCTATACAGGCCGGGACAAAATTGCTTTTTGCGGCTACCATGGCTGGCATGATTGGTATTTGTCTGCTAATTTAGGTACTGAAAATGCTTTAGGAGAACACCTCCTGACAGGGTTGAATCCAACTGGAGTCCCCAAAGGTTTAACGGGTACAGCTATTCCATTTCGCTACAATCATCTTGAAGAACTGCAAGCTATAGTTGAGAAAAACAGAAAAGACATAGCTGCTATCATTATGGAACCTATCCGTAATGTCCAACCACAGCCCGGTTTTCTGGAAGGGGTAAGAGCATTAGCTGACGAGATAGGAGCGGTCTTTATCATTGATGAAATTTCTGCTGCCTTCAGGATGAACTCAGGGGGGGCACATCTTGTTTTTGGTATTTTACCCGATGTTGCGGTATTTTCCAAAGCATTGGGAAATGGTTACCCTATCGCTGCTGTTATAGGGAAAAGTCAAGTCATGGAAACCGCCCAAAGTACATTCATCAGCAGTACAATGTGGACTGAACGAATAGGGCCGACTGCTGCTCTGGCTACTATAAAGAAACATAAATCTGTTGATGCAGGCAAGCACCTTATGACTATTGGGAAACAGGTGCAGGATGGATGGGCTCGTTTGGCGAAAAAGAATGGCTTAAATATAAATATTGGTGGAATTCCTCCATTGAGCCATTTTTCTTTTGAATATGATAATGCGCTAACAATGAAGGCGCTATTTGTTCAATTGATGCTCGATTTTGGTTTTTTGGCTTCAACACTGTTTTATGCTATGTATGCACATAAAACTGAGCATGTAGAACAATACCTCCATGCTGTAGATGAGGTCTTTGCAACAATTTCTGACGCAAATCAGACAGGGGATCTCGAAAAAAGATTAAAAGGAAAGCCCGCCAGTGCAGGATTTAAGAGATTAACATAAAACCCATGAGCCCTCCCCATCTTGTTTTAGGTACAGCGCAACTTGGACTTCCCTATGGTATAGCTAACAAGGTAGGGCAACCTGACCAGG
>VMSQ01000099.1 GCA_013792055.1 Desulfobacteraceae bacterium | reverse complement strand
GACCTTTGCAAAACGCCCCCTTTTGCCCAATTTCGGCGTCAGACTCAAATTTTAAGCCTCGAAATACTCAATGTATTCCTGCATTTAAAATTTTCGCCTTCCTTGAACTTGAACAAAATTGAACATTTTTCAAAGGTCTCAAAGTAAACCGGCTGCGGATGTATTTTTAAAATAAGTTCTATATTAAATTGATATATTACCAGACATTCAGCCAATTATCAAGAATCCGTTAGAATGAAAAATAATTTGACATTATTACATGATACAGTTATCTAATCAAGTTTTAATGTAACTTTTCAACAAGTTCGGGTAAATCATATTTTGCGATTATTCTCTGGATTCCCGCCTTCGCGGGAATGACGATTGGGTCTAGGTGTCTGTCATTCCAGCGAAGGATGGAATCCATGAGCTATTGCCCGAACTTATTGAGAAGTTGCGTTTTAATCTATTATACTTGACACGGTTATAACTTGCGTTTCTGTCATTCCGAACGAACGTGAGGAATCTTAAGATTTCTCCTTTCAGTCGAAATGACAAATAAGCTCAATCTGTGGCAGTGCGTAGTATAACTATCTGAAAATTTTCAAATTAACGAGGCTTATACTCATGATCAGACTTGATTTTAATAAAATCGGAGGCTTAGTTCCCGCTATAGTCCAGGATTATAAAACAGGGGAAGTATTAATGCTCGCTTTTATGAATCAAGAAGCCTGGGAGACAACCCTTTCGACAGGCAAGGCTACATTTTACAGCCGCACAAGAAAGGAACTCTGGATCAAGGGGAGAACTTCAGGAAACATGCAGCTCGTAAAATAGATAAGAATAGATTGTGATGATGATACAGTTCTTTTGAAGGTCGAACAGGTTGGAGGTGCGGCCTGCCACACGGGTCATAAAAGCTGTTTTTATAAAAGAGTTGATGAAGATGGATCAATAAAGATTGTTGGAAAGCCTTTGTTTGATCCTGAGGAGGTATATAAGAAATGAGCAACAAATTAAAACTGGGTATTCCAAAAGGCAGCCTGCAGAATGCTACAATAGCTCTTTTCAAACGTTCAGGATGGAAAATAAACATTAATGGAAGAAGTTATTTCCCTGAGATTAATGATGACTCGATTGAATGTGCGATTTGCAGGGCTCAGGAGATGTCACGTTATGTAGAAAATGGAACTCTTGACGCAGGCCTGACCGGAAAGGACTGGATTGCTGAAAACAGCTCCGATGTTCGCGTTGTTGCCGATCTTGTTTACTCCAAGGTAAGCTCGCGCCCTGCAAGATGGGTGCTGGCTGTTCCTTATGACTCGCCAATTAATAAACCAGAAGACCTTCGAGGGAAAAAAATAGCAACAGAGCTGGTTGAATTTACAAAAAGATATTTTTCTGAAAAGGGTATTGATGTTTCAATTGAATTTTCATGGGGTGCAACCGAAGCAAAGGCTGTTTCAGGGCTTGCCGATGCCATAGTTGAGGTTACTGAGACCGAGAGCACCATAAAGGCGCATGGACTCCGTATTATAAAGGAACTGATGCTAACCAATACTCAGCTTATCGCAAATCACAATGCATGGGAGGATGCTTTTAAAAGAGAAAAGATAGAACAGATAGCTCTTTTACTCAAAGGGGCTCTTTTAGGTGAAAAACTGGTCGGGCTTAAAATGAATGTGCCTGAATCAAAAATTGAAAATATTGTATCTCTGCTCCCAAGCCTGAATGCTCCAACAGTAGCGCCACTTTATCAGTCAAAATGGTTTTCAGTAGAAACAGTCGTAGATTCCAATATTGTCAGGGAGCTTATGCCCAAACTCCTTAAAAATGGCGCTGAAGGTATAATCGAGTATCCGCTCAACAAGGTGGTGTAGTTGATAATTGTCGATTGAAGATTGAATATTGAAGGTATTCTATTAATTTTATAGTAACAGTTCAGCCCTATGTGACAAAATTGCAACGGCTCACCGCAGAGACGCAGGGCGCAGAGGGAAGATAATTTTTCTTTTGCCGTTGAGAGGACGGCAAAAGAAAACTACTCAGCAGCTTTGCTGCATAACAATTTAATTTTAATGCACTATTATTCATTGCCTTACCATCGCGAGGTGTTACAGAATGCCCCAAAAGGGCTGGTTCTTATTGTTTTCCGTCCTCTCAACGGAAAGCAATAAAAAAAACAACCTCTGCGTCCTCTGTGTCTTGAGAGAAGCGGGCGGTGAACTATTACCTTAAAAACTATATTAAATGATAATAAAATCCTCTGAATTCATTACAAGCGCTGTTAAGCCGTCTCAGTATCCTCCGGCGGTCTTGCCTGAAATAGCTTTTGCAGGACGTTCCAATGTCGGCAAATCTTCTCTCATTAATACGCTGTTAAATAGAAAGCGTCTTGTTAAGACAAGTTCAACACCTGGGCGTACACAGCTTATCAACTTTTTTTTAATAAATGAGAAATTTTCCTTTGTAGATCTTCCAGGGTACGGGTACGCAAAGGTCCCTGTGTCTGTACAGAAAACCTGGGGGCCCATGATTGAGACATATCTTACCTCCAGAGAAACTTTAAAAGGGATTGTATTAATTATGGATATACGGCGTATGCCCGGTAACTATGAATTAGATCTTATGGACTGGTTTTATCATTATAAAATTCCGGCAGTTCTTATACTGACAAAAGCTGATAAGCTGTCAAAAACAAAACAGATTAAGCAACATCTTTCCATATCAAAAGCTCTATCAGTTGATAAGAAGAACTTGATACTGTTTTCTATAAAATCACGTCAGGGTAAAGATGATGCGTGGGATGCTATAGAAAAGTTGTTACAGGAAGACCTTTGAAAAAGCCAAATAACAGGTTTGCTGACTTTAAATCAGGATTTGTAACCATTGCCGGTGCTCCCAATGTCGGGAAATCCACTCTTTTAAACAGGATGATCGGCGAGAAAATTTCAATTACTTCCAAAAAGCCACAGACCACACGCAATCGTATAATCGGGATAGTGCACAGACCTTCCTCTCAGATAGTTTTTATTGATACACCCGGAGTCCACAAAGCAAAAGGTCCATTAAACATCAGAATAGTTGATGTTGCGCTTTCGGCCCTGGCTGATGTTGATCTCATCCTGATTGTTTTAGACGTGACAAATCCCGATCCTGAGTCTGAACAACTTCTGATAAAACGACTTGAAAAACAGAAAGGACCGGTCATTCTTGTCCTTAACAAGATAGATCTAATAAAAAAACCTGAACTTCTTGTTATCATAGATAAATGGACAAAGGCTTACTCCTTTGAATCAATTATACCTGTTTCTGCAAAACATGGAACACAGGTTGAAGAGCTTATCAAGGCAATGGAGCGCATTCTTCCGAATGGCCCCCCATTCTTTCCCGAAGATGTCGTCACTGATATGCCGGAACGCTTTATTGCTGCCGAGATGGTTCGTGAAAAAGTTTTTCGTTTAACCGGTGAGGAAATACCATACTCAATAGCAGTGACTGTTGATTCTTTTTCCGAAGACGCTAAAGGTTCTCTTGTTAAAATATGTGCAACCATTCATGTTGAGCGTGATTCCCAGAAAGGCATAATAATAGGAAAAAATGGGAGCAAGCTTAAAAAAATAGGCGAGGAGGCTCGCATGGAAATTCAAAGGATGGTCGGCGCCAAGGTTTTTTTAAAGCTTTTCGTAAGGGTACAGAAAAACTGGAGCAGAGACACTAAGGCTTTGAGAAGATTCGGTTATTGATGATAGTTTCATTTCATCCCTGTTTTGGGGCAGACAAATATATAATCTGTGCGGGACGCAAGCCTGATGATAATGATCTTGCCGCAATAAAGGCTGCTGATGCCGTAATTCTGTCCCAGGGTTGCGATGAAGCGCTTTACAAAATGGCAAGTAAAAACTGCTCCAATGTATTTCCTGATTATGAAGCAAAGTTCAAATACCCAGGCAAAACAGGCCAGATTCATCTTTTTAGAAAAGCAAAAGTTCCTCATCCAGAATCTATAATATATTTCAATGTTGATTCTTTTAAAAAAGATTTTGATACTATCCTGGAAAAATTCAGCTTTCCCATTGTGTTTAAATTTGACTGGGGCGGAGAGGGCGATAATGTCTTTTTGTTAAACTCAGCAATAGATTTAGAAGATGCTTTGAACAGAGCTGAAATTTTTGAAAGTACAGGCCATACAGGGTTTTTGATACAGGAATATATCCCTTCACAAAGCAGAAGCTTAAGAGTTGTTGTGATAGGGCAAAAATTTATTTCCTACTGGCGTATTCAGAACAATGCAGAAGAATTTTGTACCAGCCTGGCAAGCGGCGCTGTTTTAGACTTTGATGCTGATCCCGACCTGCAGGAAGCGGCAGTAAAATCAGCAAAACATTTCTGTAAAAAGACAGGAATAAATCTGGCAGGTTTTGATTTTCTCTTTTCATCAGAAGTAAATATAAAAGAGCCGCTTTTTCTTGAAATTAATTATTTTTTTGGAAGAAAAGGACTCGGAGGTTCTGAAAAGTATTATCAAATACTTGAGTCGGAAATTCAAAAATGGATAAAGAGTCTTAATCTTAATGAAGGAAAATGATTTAAAGCCGTTTGCCTTTGATCTTGATGAGAAAGATATCAAGAGAGAACGCAGTAAAGCAAGGGAGTTAAGAGCCTCACAGTGGTGGAAGCGCCATCTCGCCAGAGGAGTCTGCTATTACTGCGGTAAATCAACACCCGCTAAAGAACTTACAATGGATCATATTGTACCAGTATCACGCGGTGGAAGAACCACAAAAGGCAATGTTGTTACATCATGCAAAGATTGTAACAACAAGAAAAAACATCTTCTTCCAATGGAATGGGAAGAGTATTTAGAAGATATTCATTCTAACCCGCATTTCTCATGAACAACTCATAAAACAACGGGTAACATAATTATATTATTGAAAATTATTACTATCTTTGCCTTGCAGACTGATTAACACTTTGTTTATGGAATTTATAACAAAATTTTTTATGACTTGTTCACCCTTCGGGCAAGCCGATTTCACCGCATCCGCTGTGTTGCAGGCCATTCGCAGTGAAGTACCACGGCTTCATGACCTGCGCCTTGCGTATACGGCAAACTCGGCTTGCGAGAAAAGTGGGCTAAGCCTTATTCGAAAAAATAAATTACTCGATTATTTGCTGTTGAAAACGAGCTCGCCGTTTTCTACATCTGCTTTTATCCTCGTGATTTCACTAAACTTTCCCTTTAGAATTTCTATGGACAGCGGGTTCTCAATATACTTCTGGATTGCGCGTTTTAAGGGTCGCGCTCCGTAAACAGAGTCATATCCCTTTTCAGCTAACAATTTAACTGCACTATCTGAAAGCTCGAGTTCAATATTTCTTTCCTCGAGTCTTTTACGAAGCTTTTTGATCTGAATCTTCACAATTTCACCAAGTTGCTCATGGGTGAGGTTGTGAAAGATAATAATTTCATCTATTCTGTTTAAGAACTCGGGTTTGAAGCTATCTCTCAAAGCTTCTGTTACCCTTTTCTCCATTCCTTCACGATCATTTGTACCAAGTTCCTGAATCCATTGGCTGCCAACGTTTGAAGTCATGATAACTATGGTATTTTTGAAATTCACTGTTCTTCCGTGACCGTCTGTCATTCTTCCGTCATCAAGAATTTGAAGGAGTACATTAAAAACTTCAGGGTGGGCCTTTTCTATTTCATCAAACAGCACCACTGAATAAGGACGCCTTCGAATCGCTTCTGTAAGATAACCTCCTTCTTCGTACCCTACATAGCCTGGAGGCGCTCCTATAAGCCTGGCTACAGAATGCTTCTCCATATATTCTGACATATCAATTCTTACCATTGCCTGTTCGCTGTCAAAGATGAATTCAGACAGAGCTTTTGCCAGCTCGGTCTTGCCGACTCCTGTTGGCCCCATGAAAATAAATGATCCTATGGGACGATTCGGATCCTGAAGGCCGGAGCGTGCGCGGCGGACTGCATTTGATATAGCCAGTATCGCCTCATTTTGACCAATTACCCTTTCTCCGATACGGTCTTCCATGTGTACAAGCCTTTCCCTTTCACCTTCGAGCATCTTGCTTACAGGGATTCCTGTCCATCTGGACACGACTTCGGCAATGTCTTCAGCATCTACTTCTTCTTTCAGCATCTGCTTTTCTGCCTGGAGTTCCGACAGTTTTCTTTTTGCCTCGTCAAATTGATTTTTAAGTTCTATTGCCTTGCCATATCTTATTTCAGCTACCTTTGCCAGGTTTCCTTCTCTTTCTGCCTGTTGCTCTTCAATACCAATCTGCTCAAGCTCTTCTTTTATTTTTCTGATAGTCTGGATCATGTCTTTTTCATTCTGCCAGTGAGCTTTCATTTCCTGAATTTCATCTTTCATGGTAGATAGTTCACGTTCCAGCTTTGCAAGACGTTCTTTTGATGCCTGATCAACTTCTTTTTTAAGCGCTTCCCGTTCTATTTCGGCCTGGGTTATTTTGCGCTGAATTTCGTCAATTTCTACAGGCATGCTGTCTATTTCTATTCTTAGCTTGGAAGCACATTCATCTATAAGATCAATGGCCTTGTCAGGAAGAAAACGATCGGAAATATATCGGGTTGAAAGAGTGGCAGCAGCAATGATTGCTGAATCCTTTATTCTTACTCCATGATGTACTTCATATTTTTCCTTGAGACCCCGAAGGATCGAGATGGTATCATCTACTGTCGGCTCAAGTACCATTACAGGCTGGAAGCGCCTTTCAAGCGCGGCATCTTTTTCAATATATTTTCTGTATTCATTTAATGTGGTAGCGCCTACACATCTCAGCGTTCCTTTAGCAAGCGCCGGCTTCAGCATGTTTGAAGCATCCATTGATCCTTCACTGGCGCCTGCTCCTACCAGGGTATGCAATTCATCGATGAAAAGAATTACTTGTCCTTCAGCTCTCTCTACTTCTTTTAAGACAGCTTTCAGACGATCTTCAAATTCTCCCCTGTATTTTGAACCTGCTATAAGCGCTCCCATATCCAGCGCAACAAGCCGTCTGTTTTTCAGGCTTTCAGCAACATCTCCTGCTATAATTCGCTGAGCAAGACCCTCAACTATTGCAGTTTTGCCGACTCCTGGTTCTCCTATTAGAACAGGGTTATTCTTTGTCCGCCTTGAGAGAACCTGAACAATACGTCTTATTTCATCATCACGTCCGATTACGGGGTCGAGTTTACCAAGGCGGGCCAGATCTGTCAGATCGCGACTGAATTTATCAAGTGCCTGGTATTTTTCTTCTGGATTCGGGTCTGTAATACGCTGGGAGCCGCGAATATCCATTAAAACTTTTAAAATTGAATCCCTAATTATCCCGTAACGACTCAAAATTTTTACAGCTTCACCTGTTTTTTCATCTGAAATTGCCAGAAGGATATGTTCTATGCTTACATACTGATCTTTCATCTTGGCGGCTTCCGTAAAGGCAGCGTCAAGGACGGATTTTGTTCTCTGTGAGATATAAACATCTCCTGCACCGCTTACCCTGGGCAATTTGTCCATAGCCATTATAATTTCCTGAGCGACACCTCCTGGAGAGACGCCGAGCTTTCGGAGTATAGACCTGGCTATTCCTTCCTGTTCATTCAGCATGGCGGATAGTAAGTGTTCCGGCTCAACTTGCTGGTTATTATTGTTTGAAGCCAGAGACTGAGCATTTTGAATGAGTTCCTGTGATTTTATTGTAAATTTATCAAAACGCATAAATATATGCCTCCTGTTTTGAAAATATATATTGTGATTTCTGTTATTTTGGGTCTCATCAAAAAATAAACACTTACTATTTTATGTCAATTTGTTTGAACGAAGGGGGGGGCTTATTTTTTTAAAAAAAGATATGTAGCCAGGCATATAAGAATTACGGCAAAGATTTTCTTAAAATTGGCTGTTGAGACATGCTCAACAAGGCGAGAGCCGATCTGAGCGCCGATGATGCCGCCAATACCAAGAAGAATTCCGACTTTATAGTCCACGTTAGCCAGTTTATTGTGAGCAACGAGTGCGGAGATGGAGATAATCAGTATCGCAAGAAAGGAAGTTCCCACAGATTTTTGTGCTGAATAGCCAAGAAATATCAACAAGGGAACCATAAGAAAACCTCCGCCCAATCCGGAAAAAGAAGCGCCGATTCCCACCAGCACGCCG
>VMSQ01000185.1 GCA_013792055.1 Desulfobacteraceae bacterium | reverse complement strand
AAAGGGTCTTAAAATTGAAATTAATGGCGAACCATATATTATTGTGCAGTTTAACTTTGTTAAACCTGGAAAAGGTAAGTCTTTTTATAAATGCAAGCTAAAGAATATGCTTTCAGGTGCTATATTTGATCAGACCTTTAGATCCAGTGAAAAATTCAAAGAGCCAAATCTGGAAGAGCAGGAGATGGAATATTTATATTCAGACGGCAACAATTACTGCTTTATGAACACATCAACTTATGACCAGAAATTTCTCTCTAAAGATCAGGTCGGTGATTTACTTAAATTTTTAAAGGAAAATACTGTATGCAATGTCCTTTTTTTTGATGGCAGAGCTATAGGAATTTCGTTGCCGTATTTTGTTAATCTTAGGATTGTCAAAACTGATCCCTGGGTTAAGGGTGACACCGCCGCAGGCAGCACAAAACCCGCAACACTTGAGACCGATTATGTTGTTCAGGTGCCACCATTTGTTGAGAAGGGGGAACTTGTTAAAATCGACACCAGAACCGGTGAATATGTGGAACGCGTGAAGGAATAAGATTGAAGATTGAATATTGTCAATTGAAGATTGAAGGAATTCCCTCAATTTTTAAAAAAGGCAGAGCGAAGCGATACTACAAATCTTCAATATTCAATATTCAATCTTCAATCTCCAAGATTAATAATAGAGGTTTCCCCAAGATATGGTTTGGTTTCATAATTACGTATATTCTGAATTTTTCTCACAATATCTGATATCCTCAAGGCGGATTCTTTGATTTTTTCTGTATAATTAATTAATTTTTCGGGGTTATCTTTGTATATTTTCATCAAATCAATATATCCTAAAAGACTCATGAGCGGCTGATTTAGCTCATGCGCCGTGGCGCCGGCCATCTGGAGCAAGACTTTAAGTTGCTCTTCCTCTATCAATGATTTTTGCTGCTCAATAATTTTTTGATTTGCTTTTTTTAATTCTTCAACAGTCTTTTTTAGATCATTTGTGGTGATTTCAAGAGATTTTTTTTGTTTATACAATTCAATAAACACTTTTACTTTACTTTTTAAAATATATAGATCAATAGGCTTAAACAAATAATCGACAGCTCCTGACTCGTAACCTTTGAATACGTATTTTTGCTCAAAATTTATAGCAGTTACAAATATAATTGGAGTTTGTTTGCTCCTTTCATTCCCTCTCATCAGCTCAGCAGTCTCAAAACCATCCATTTCAGGCATCTGAACATCAAGAAGAACAAGGGCAAACTCATGTTCAAGCATTAAGCCTAAAGCTTCGTTACCTGAAGTTGCTTTGATAATATCAAGTTCTGGGTCTTCCAGAATATTCTCGAGCGCCAGCAAATTTTCAGGTCTATCATCTACAAGAAGTATTTTGATTTTTTCTGCTCTGTTCATGTTTTTTATTCCTTCAACCAAAGTGCATACAAACTGCATATAAAAGGCCCTATATTTTCAAGAGGTAGAATATAATCGACCTTTGTAGAAGCTATTGCCGCTTTGGGCATTGTAGCTACTTCAGCCGTATCAGGATCCTGTACAATAGTTAATCCTCCTGACTCTTTTATTTTTTTTAGTCCGCGGCTTCCATCTTCATTTGCTCCTGTTAGAATTATTCCTACAAGCTTTTCACCAAAAACATCAGCAGCTGTTTCAAACAATACATCAATGGAAGGCCTGGCAAAATTAACATGTTTGTTTGTTGAAAGCGAGAGGGTTTTATCTTCTTCTACCAGCAGGTGATAATTTGGTGGGGCAATATATATTTTCCCAGGCATAATAATTTCCTTTTCGTCAGCCTGTTTAACCGTTAAACTACATCTGGCATCCAGAAACCTGGCAAGAAAATCATCTGACTCAGGATGCTGATGCTGGACAATAATAATGCTGAGAGCAAAATCAGACGGCAGATGCCTGAGAATTTTATCGAGGGTTATCATGCCTCCTGAAGAAACACCAATAACAATGGCTTCGTATTTCATTTTTTTCTATATATTTTTTCTTTTTTTACAAAATCAACAAAATCATCAGAGCATTCTGAAAATCTGATGCTCTCTTTGGAGCCGAGACACAGGAACCCATCTTTACAGAGACTATTTCTAAAAAGGTGTATAACGCGAGTTTGCAAGTCTCTGTTGAAATATATAAGAACATTACGGCACATGATCATATTCATCTCTCCAAAGACCCAATCTGTCACTAAGTTATGCTCCGCAAATACGATATTTTTTTCAAGTGATTTATTTATAAGCGCATAGTCGTATTTTGCAGAGTAGTAATCAGCAAAGGATGACTTACCACCTGCTTTTTGGTAATTGCAGGTGTATTCTTTAAGTCTCTCAGCCGGATAAATTCCGTCTTTAGCTTTTTTTATTACTCCTTCGTTAAAATCGGTTGCATAGATGGTTGTCTTATCATACAGACTTTCTTCCTTTAATAATATGGCCATGGAATAAACTTCTTCTCCGGTAGCACATCCGGCGTGCCAGATTTTTATAAAAGGAAGTTTTTTTAATACAGGAATTACCTTTTCTCTAATCGATTTATAAAAAGAAGGATCCCGAAACATCTCGGTGACATTAATAGAAAAGTCCTGAATAAGGATTTCGAAGAACTGTTTGTCATAAAGAATTTTGTGCTGCATCTCGCTGATAGTCTTGAGACCGGAGCGGGATAACCTGTATAAAATCCGTCTTTTTATGGAAGCTTTTGAATAGTTCTTGAAATCATAACCATATTTCAGATACATAGCTTCGAGAAGGAGTTTTATTTCTATGTTTTCGTTCTCAATTTTCAAATTTTATACCCTTAATTAATCTCAAAGTAACACTTTAGCTTTATGAAACAAACCAGACAGGCATGAGCTTCAGGTGTAATACATTCAAAGCGCTAAGGTATTACCTCTCAACAATAAATAGACTTTCAGATAATTAATTTCACAAGGCCGGAAGGAGGATGGCGTATTAGTTATACGTCGACGACTGATAACGCAGTGAAATTATTTATCTGAAAGTCTAGAGCTCTAATACAGCCAGACCCTCAACATGGAAAGCAATTTGTCGGTATCAACCGGTTTTGCTAAATATTCATTTGCTCCAGCGTCGATACATTTTGCCCTGTCTCCCTTCATCGCTTTAGCTGTGAGGGCTACAATCGGAAGCTTTTTAAATCTTTGCTGCTTTCTGATTTCTCTGATTGTTTCGTAGCCATCCATAACAGGCATCATTATATCCATTAATACAAGATCTATATCGGGATTATTATTAAGACAATCCAAGCCCTCCTTTCCATTTTTTCCAGCCAGCACATGCATACCCTTTCCCTCAAGGATGTTCGTGATGGCATAAACATTACGCATGTCATCATCCACCAGAAGTATTTTTTTATCTTTAAAGATAGCTTCTTTATCATGAATCATCCTTAACATTTCTTGTTTTTCTACTGGAAGCTCAGCTGCAACTCGATGGAGGAACAAGGTCGTATCATCAAGTAGCTTTTCAGCAGATTTTACCCCTTTTATAATGATTTTTTCAGCATATTCATTGATAATAATTTCTTCTTCTTTTGTAAGTTCTTTACCAGTGTATACGATAATAGGAATATTCAGGAAATTTTCATCATTTTTAATTTTAGCAAGGAGCTCAACTCCGGACATATCAGGAAGCCCTATATCAAGAATAATGCAGTCAAATGTGGCTGATTTTAAATGTTCATAAGCCTCATGGCCGGTGGAGGCGGTGGTAATGAAGATATTTTTGTCATCTAAAAGCTCAATAATTGCATTTTTATGGACCTCATTATCTTCAACTATAAGAAGGTTTTTTTGGGGTTTATAAATCATGTTGTCGATTTTTCTAAATACTTGTTCGAGCTTTTCCATGCTTACTGGCTTGGCAAGAAAGCCAATAGCCCCCATCTTCATGGCATCAAGATTATTATCAGATATAGATATGAAATGAACAGGTATATGTCTTGTTTTAGGATTCTCCTTTAACCATGACATCACAGCCCATCCATCCATGCCAGGCAGATTTATATCCAGAATAATTGCAGAAGGATAGTAATAATCCGCAAGATGAAGACCTGTTTCGCCATCACCTGTAACAAGTATTTTGAATCCCTTTTCACGTGACAGGTCACATAGGATCTTTGCGAAGTTAGGATCATCTTCAATTATCAAAATCGACTTGTCTTCAGGCAAGAGGTTTTTTCTGTCATCTTTAATGGTGCTCAACTCTTTGGATTCGCTTTCGTGTTTATCTGGCCGCTGAATTTTTTGAACGTCCTTCTTTAAAGAAGTTTTCTTTGTTATAACTTTACCTTCGATTTCTTCAGGAAGAGACAGGGTAAATACAGAGCCCTTGCCCTCTTCGCTTTCGAGGTGGACTTCACCGCCAAGATATCTGGCAAGTTCCCTTGAAATTGAAAGACCCAACCCTGTTCCTCCATATTTTCTGCTTGTGGTTCCGTCTGCCTGCTTAAAAGCTTCAAAAATCAATCTGAATTTATCTTTTGGTATTCCTATACCGCTGTCGGAAACAGAAATTGCAATGGCTTTTTCAGGATCTAAACCGCTTTTTGAAAGATTTGTCTTGGTGTCAGGCCTTTCTATTTTAAGTTTGATTTCTCCTTTGGATGTAAACTTGAGAGCATTTGATAAGAAGTTTTTTACAATCTGATTAAGTCTCAGATGGTCGGAGCGAATATGGCTGGGCAAATCGTCATAAATCTCAACAATGAGATCCAAATCTTTTTCTACAGCTAAGGGTTTAAATTTTTGTTCTATACTTGCACCAAAGTGAGTGAGATTTATATCCTCAATATGAAGCTCCATCTTACCAGATTCTACCTTAGAAAGATCAAGTATTTCATTGATAAGAGCTAAAAGGTCTGAACCTGAGGAGTAAATAGTCTGGGCAAATTCTACCTGTTTTTCATTCAGTGCGCCTTCTTTGTTTTCATATAAAAGCTGAGATAGTAGAAGAATGCTGTTAAGGGGGGTTCTTAGTTCATGAGACATATTTGCTAAAAATTCTGATTTGTATTGACTGGAAATCTCAAGATCATCAGCTTTTTTTTCTAAAAGTTTTCTGGCATTGTTAAGTTCAAGATTTGTTTTTTGAATTTTCTCTTTCTGCTCTTCAAGTATTTGCGCTTGTTCTTCAAGTTCTTCATTGGTTTGTCTTAACTCTTCCTGCTGAACCTCTAACTCTTCAGACTGCTCCATTGTTTGTTCAAGCAGAGATGCCATCTTATTTCGAGATTGTGCTGAATTAACAGCTATTGCGATACTATCTGAAACCTGATCCAGAAATTCCAGATCTAATTCTGAAAATTCCTGGAATGAGCCAATCTCAATTACACCTTTTACAGTTTCTTCAATTAAAAATGGAAACAGGACAATATGACGGGGCAGGGCATTACCCAAACTGGATTCTATTTTTATGTAGTCATCGGGTATATCTGTGAGTAATATCGGTTTCTTTTTCTGGGCTGCCTGGCCTACAAGGCCTTGGTTGAATTTAATGTCTTTAAATTGTTCATTTATTTTTTGATACGCATAGTTTCCAGCCATAGATAACTTGTCTTTTTCGACGATATATAATGCTCCAATTTTTGCACCTATGTGTTCACAAATATAGCTGATGATGTTTTTAGCAAGTTCCGCTATATTTTGTTCACCACTCATCGTGTCGTTTAATTCCATGCGGGCGGATTTTAATAAATTCCGTCTTTCATAATCAGCGACCATTTCTTTTAATGCGCTGGTCATTTTATGAAGTGCGATTCCCAGCTCGTCATATTCTGAATGTGGTTGTATTTCAATAGAATAATCACCTTCGGCTATACGGCCTGCCTGTTTTACAACATTTCTGAGATTTTCTGCCATCTGGTTTACTGATTTTCCAAGGCTGTCTTTTTCGCTTCTGATCTCGACAGATTTAGTGAAATCGCCAACAGCAGTAGCTTCACATACAGATGTTACCGTTTGAAGTGAATTAATCATATTCATGAAACTGGCGTTTACCTGTCCTATTTCGTCGTCTGATGTTTTAATCTCATCTAATGAAAGGTCTCCAAGGGCAACATTTTCTGCAGTCTTGAGTAATATATTTATTCGTTTATTCACACGATAATCAAAGAATTTATAAATAAGAATAATAAGCGCAATTAAACTGGATATACCGATAAAAATGCTTTTATTGCGTGTATCTATGATAGCTGAAGATATATTTTTAACGGAAGAACAAACAGCAATTCCTCCTAATACGTTGCGTGTGCTTCCATGGCAGTGATAACAGCGCGACTCATTCATAATTGGATGCACGTGAGTATCGTAAGGCTCTCCTTCGATTGTTATTTCAAAAGACTGTTCCGTTGCTTTGCCATCTCTTATCATTTTTTCAACAACATCAGAAACAGTTCTGCTTTTTAGAACCATATCCAAAGGTTTGCCCGGCATTTCCGAATCTGTGCTGAAAGAGATATTTTTATTAAAATCATAAACATATATTTTCATGTCCGGAATTTTTTCATTGAGTCTTTGAAACTGCTTTCTAACCATGTTATTATCGCCAACAGCCAGGGCATCATACATTCCTCCTTCTAACGTATCTATAAGCACATCGCTCTGATGCCAAAGCTGTTTATCGATTAATTTTTTT
>VMSQ01000316.1 GCA_013792055.1 Desulfobacteraceae bacterium | reverse complement strand
GTTGAAATATCCTCTTTGATGGCCTCAATATCTTCCAGACCGGAACGGCTTCCGCCGAGAACAATCTTCCTCAACCGGCTGACCATTTCCTCTTCCTGCTCCTGGAAAAGCTTGAGGCTGTGTTCCGCCTCCTGCTCCCTCTGGCTGCGGCATTCGATGACATCACTAATCATGCGCTCAAAATCCTTTTTTCTCAGGCTTCCAGCCTTAGCAAGATTATCCCTCAGCCGGACAATCATATCCTCAAGCTCCGTCTGAAAGCTTTTAAGAAAATAATATGCCTGACCCATCAAGGTGTTTACCGTCTTGACACGCATTTCATAGGAATCTATAATACTGTTGGCCAATGCCCTTAAATCCTGTCCAGCTCCCATCTTTTTACCTCTTGTCATAAAAAAAAAACCGCAAACAAATCGGACAATTATTTTATCAATTCCCTTTATAGTGCCTAACCCGAAAACAAATTGAAGACCAAAACAATTGAATATTGAATATTGAATATTGAAGGAATTCTGTTAATTTTAATTAAAATAATGGAGCAATTCTACAAATATACAATATTCAATCCATATGCGATTCCTTAAATTTTCAATCGTCAATCTTCAATCGTCACTATTTTTGAAGGGAGTATTGTCAGATTTATTTGCGGCTTTTAAAAAAATACTATCGGAGATTTCAGATATGCTTAAGATTAACATTTATATATCCTATTGCCTGCTGAGGGGTTTTATAAAACGCCCCAACAATCTCAAGGATATCTGCCAATCCCCCTTCGTAATTAAATAGAACTTAGGCTGTAGCTGTGAGTCCTATTGCCTCGGCGTATTTCAAGAAAGTCTCAACGCCGGCCACAACGACTCTGGCCTCAATAGCGAGAAGCTCAATGCCGACCAGGGAAACCCTGACCCATGCATCGATTACAACACCCTTGTCGAGAATTCTATCGACAACCTCTACCAAACTTGAAGATGCTATTGCTTTTTCTACTGCCATGTAAATTCACCTCCTTTCCTTATGATTTTACGAAGGAATGCCTTCTGCGGCATCCATTCTGCTCAGGGCCTGTTTGCACAAATGTACAAGTTCCCTGATATCAAACGGTTTATCTAAAAACGCAAAAGCTCCGGCTTTCAAGAAAACTTCCCGCTTATCTATTAATGCAGAAATACCGATTGCCTCAGCCTTGCATCCATTTGATCTCATTTGATTAATAACTGAAATACCATTCATATCGGGAAGAATGTAGTTGATAATGGCCAACTTTGTTTGATGACATTTATTATCAAGCATGCTTATGGCTTCTTTGCCGGTCGTAACTGCGTCAACTGAAAAACCTGCTTTTTCCAGAACATTTGCAATAGACCAAAGCATTTCTTCCGAATCCTCTACAATAAGTACCTGTGAACCACTTCTTCCCATTTAAACAAATTCTTTCTTATTAAAATTAAACATTTTTCAAAGGTCTCAATATTTCTGCATTATATAAAGCACATCTCATGCCAACAATAGAATCTTTTCCACATCTATCTGAATTTATAACTAAATATAAAAAAAGGGCATGTGATAAATAAAGGTTGGGATGATGGGTGGTATGGCATTGCCACCCCAATTGGGGCACGAGTGACCTATTAATTGAAGATTGAAGACCAAAGCAATTGAAGATTGAAGATTGAATATTGAATATTTGTGGAATCGCTTCGCTCCATTAATAAAATTGACAAAATTCCTTCAATATACAATATTCAATTCTTTTTCGTCTTCAATCTTATTTTAGCTCTGTTCCTTCGCTGTTTTTCGTGAGGCGTAAAAGATTGATGTTAGCTCATTTGCTTCATTTAGAAGAGGAGCAAGCATTTCTTTTTTCATAATTTGCTCATCGATTATAAATTCCAGCCAGAAAGCAGATTCGTCTGTTTCTTCAAGAACAATACTTAGCTTTGCAACAAAACTCGCTTTTGACTGCGCCAAACAGGAAGCTCTATAATTTGCAGCTACTGATGTAGAACATCTTATTAATTGGCCAGCAATATGCCTTGCTAATTCTGTTTTTTGTAAAGATAAAGCTAATTTTACACACCGATGTGCAAAATCTTTAGTGCGTTGCTTCAATTCCTTCTCATCCACCTCAGTCACCAACCTTTTTGAATTGAAGATTGAATATTGAAAATTGAATATTTAATGAAGTCGCTCCTGCCCGCCATCGCGAGCCATAATCAATGCTCTTCGCCCTTTTGTTGTCTCGCTCAGGCGAGGCGGGCGAGTCGCTCCGCTGTTTTGAATAATAAAATAAAGTTCCCCGCCGCAAGCGGATGGGGTATTAAAAAATTATAATAAAAAATTGGCTGCATTCCTTCAATATTCAATCTTCAATTTTCAATATTCAATTGTTTTGGTCTTCAATCTTCAATTGATATGTCTTAAGCTTTCTAAGCAAAGTCTTATAATCAATGCCAAGTCTGCGGGCTGCCTCACTTTTATTGCCTTTTGTTTCAGCTAACATATCAGCTATTATCTTTTTTTCCACTGTTTGGGAAATAGATTTAATTGTTTCCGAGAGAGACTTTTCCCCGTCATATATTTTACTGGAAACAGAAGACTGTATTCCTGAAGTGTGAGATATAATATTTGTATTAAATAAAAGGTGTTTTGGTTTAATTAAGCCATTTTCTTTGCAGAGCAGAACGGCCTGGCGTATAATATTCCGCAATTCACGGACATTGCCAGGCCATTGACATGAAACCAGTAATTGAAGAGCCGCCTTAGAAATCCCGTTGCATTTTTTATCGAGTTCCGACTGGACTTCATTCATAAACTTCCTGGCAAGGTAGGGGATATCCTCTTTTCTCTCTCTGAGTGCAGGGGCTTTAATGGAAAATTCCTTCAAACGGAAATAGAGGTCGGGCCGGAACTTTCCAAACTCCATATCTTTTTCCAGAGGCTGGTTTGTAGCTGCAATAACACGGACTTGAATGGATTTAGTCTCTTTCGCTCCCAATCTCTGAATACAGCGCTCCTGCATTGCCCGGAGAATTTTTTGTTGCGCCTGATAGGGGAGATTGCCGATTTCATCTAAAAACAAAGTCCCGCCATCCGCCAATTCAAAATGCCCTGGTTTGTCAACATAAGCTCCGGTAAAAGCTCCCTTCATGTAACCGAACAGTTCGCTTTCAATAAGGTTTTCAGGAATTGCGCCACAGTCCACGGCTATAAACGGCCCCTTTCTTACCTTGCTCATATCATGAATGAAGCGAGCCACGAGCTCCTTGCCCGTACCGCTCTCCCCTTCGATCAAAACCGTAAATGATGTTGGAGCAACTTTTTCTACAAGCTTGACAAGTTCACTGATCCGGTGGCTATTACCCATAAGTTTGTAAAGGGATGCCCGTTCATTCAAGATATTTCTTAAATGCTCAACCTCCTGAACAAGTTCCTGCTGTTCTATGGCACGTTTAATTGCAAAAAGGAGGTTATTGTTATCTATCGGCTTTGTAACATAATCATACACACCCATCTTAATAGCCTTCACAGCGTACTTTACCTCAGCATAGGCTGTAATCATGATAATCGGTAAGGCTGGAATACGTTTTTTTATATCAGCGGAAACAGATATACCATCTCGTCCCGGCATTCGGTAATCTAATAAAATCAAATCAGGAATATCTTTCTCCAGTAACTTCAGCGCTTCTTCACCATCCTGCGCTTGAGTCACTTTGTATCCACCTGCCCGAAGGACATTTCCAATTGCCCAGCGAAAATCATCATCGTCATCAACCACCAGTATATTTTTTTGTAATGAGGCTTGATTTTCAACAGACATTTTTCTTACTCCCTTAATAGTTCATCCCATAAACAAAAAAACCCACGGGTCCTCTCAGGAGAACCAATGGGCTTACTCTTGCTGCTAACTTGTTGGAATATTTGTAAAATAAAGTGGTTTTTATTATTATTGAGAGAGAGAGAGAGAGAGAAAGCAAAAACTGTGCCAAGATAGCTACTATGAGGTCTTTTACTTATAAAAGAAGTCAAAATTTGCATAGCTCCAATCGATGCATTCTGGTATCCACTTTTCATGGGCACATGAAGGTCGAACATATTAAAAGATAAACGTCCAACATCGAACATTGAACATCGAACGTCGAATAATGATGTCGCTCCGCTCCTCAAATTATTTGCATGGGAACGAAAAAAAACCTCCGACATCTGACCTTCGACATCTATCTCTACGACTCCCATTTTTACACACCCCGCCCGCTCCGCGTCCACCCCTCTTGTTAGAGGGGATTTAGAGGAATTGACCTCCGGCCTCCGTTTCTTCTGTTTTTTCATTCAAAATTCGATGTTGGACGTTCGATGTTCGATGTTCATCTTTTAATCCGTTCGATGTTCATTTATTTCATCCTGTTATCTTATCACTTTTTTGCATTGCACCCATCTTGCATGGCAGGCAGTCTCACCGTAATCCTGGCTCCCCCACCTTCAACATTCTCAGCCGTGATACTGCCATTGTGCTGCTCAATAATTGAATAGCAAATACTAAGTCCCAGGCCGGTGCCCATGTCCTTGGTAGTAAAAAAAGGATCAAAAATAGATTTGCGGTAGTCATCCGGAATGCCGGTTCCATCATCAATAACACTCGCCTCAACCAGGTTTTGGTCGGCAAGAAAATTCGTTTGGAGAATAACTGTTCCTTTGCTCGAAACCGCTTGAATCGCATTCATGATGAGATTAAGAAAAACCTGTCCAACCTTCTGTTTATCCCCAATAATCTTCGGTAATCCGGTTTTTAAATTGTGTTTAAAGTCGATACGGGAAGAAGGGCTCTCAAGCCTGGCCATGTTCCACATGTTAATGATGACTTCATTGATGTCCACCTCCATCCTTTCCAGCAGAGATGGCTTGGCAAATGCCAGCAAATCGTTTATAAGCTTACTCGCTCTATGACTATTCCGGAAAATCATCTGAAGGTTTTCATTCACAGTGAGGTCAAGTTCCAAATTTTCCATGCAGAATTGAGCGCATGAACTTATTACTGCCAGAGGATTTTTCAGTTCATGTGCCAGGCCTGCTGCAAGTTGTCCTAAAGAGGAAAGCTTATCCGACCGCATCATCATTTCACCAAGCCTCTTCTTGTCGGTTATGTCTGTAAATGAAGCCATCATGCAGACAGGATTGACGTTTACATGTTTAACCATGCTTGCGGAAACCTGGGTATCAAAAAATGAGCCGTTCTTTTTAATGGCGGTCATTTCGCCTATCCACCCTCCATCTTCATGCAAAGCCTTAAATAACTTTGATACCTCCTTCTCATCTTTTATGAATGTTGCTAACTGTTTATCCAGAACTTCATTTTTATTTTTATATCCCCACAGCTTTAGAAAAGAATCATTTACTCTGGTCAGTCTCCCTTCAAGATCAAAAAAAACAAAGGCATTAATTGATGATGATATGGCGGATTCCATAATCCTTAATTCTTCAACAGCCTGTTTGCGCTCGGATATATCTCGAGCAATGTTGAGTGTGGCTGAAGCTCCTTCCCATTCCGTCCATACAGAGTTTGATTCCACCCATAAAGCTTCTCCGTCTTTTTTCAATACTCTGAAGGTGTAAATGCGGGGAGTTCCCTTATCCTTTCGCAGCCAGCTCCTGTAGCTATCCATCACGTGGGTACGATCATCGGGATGAACTATGTCGATAAATTCTGAGCCTAAAAGTTCATCGTCGGTATAGCCGGTCAGTTCCATTACCTTTGGGTTTATAAATTTTATTTTTCCACCTTGAATGATAACAACCATATCAACGGAGTCTTTAATGATATTCTCGTATTTGAGCTGTGACGCCCTTAACTGAATGGTCTTTTGCCTGAAATCGCTCTCCATTTCGCGAATTCGATGTTCCATGTCCTCACTCGCAAAATTTTTCTTTAAATTTAATTCCCTTCTTTGAAGAGCGCTCTTAATGCTATGCTTGATATCGCTGGGAGCAAACGGTTTGAGCAGATAATCAAAAACTCCTTCCTGCTCAATAACATCTCTCAAACTCTGTAAATCTCCATAACCGGTAATAACCAGGACCTCTATGTTCCTATCGATTTCCTTGATCCGTTTAAGTGCAGTTATACCATCCATTTCCGGCATTTTCAGGTCGAGGATGGCTAAATCCAGGGGGTTGTTTTTTGCAATCTCAACCGCCTCTTTCCCGTTGGCTGCAGAAAAGACAAAGTAACCTTCATTTTTAAGTAATTCTGTAAGAAAATAACGAATTCCATGCTCGTCGTCCGCGATCAAGATATTTTTTGGGGACATCTTTCTGTTTCCGATTTAGTGGTTAGTGGTCATAAGATTGAAAATTGAAAATTGAAAATTTGAGGAATAAATATTCAATTTTAAAACCTTAAATATCCAATTGCTTTGGTTTTTTATCATGTGATTTATCAGAACTTATTGAGTTACAAAAAAACCAGTCAAACTATTTAATGCAAAAAATGTATAAAAAGCAAGGTAAGAATAGAACTTTGGGCTTCAACACATGACAAACTCGTAAAAAGTCAAAAAATACCATTTCCCGTCATTCCGGCGAAAGCCGGAATCCAGTCTTTTCAAGCAGTTGCAGAGCATCTGGACTCCGGTTTTCACCGGAGTGACGACTTTTTACGAATTCATCAACGCATGATTGAAACACACTAACTAATTTAACAAATAACTTGATTTTAATTAAAAACAGGTTATCATTGCGTGAATCAATAAAGGCGTGCCTTAACTTGCGTGCCGGTTTCGTTCTGAGGGAAAGATCCATTTGTCAAAAAAAGGCCGCCTGAAGTTTGAAACTATGAGAATTATTTTTTGAAAGGAGGGTGGAAGCCACTATGGCTAATGGTATCGTAAAATGGTTCAGCGAAAAAAAAGGGTTTGGCTTTATCGCACAAGAAGATGGTGAGGATGTATTTGTTCATTATTCAGGAATCGTTTCAAAAGGTTTTAAATGTCTTAAAGAGGGCGACCGTGTTACCTTCGACATAGAAGAAGGGGAAAAAGGGCCTGCAGCGATAAATGTCAATATAGTTTAATTTAACTGTTTTTGTAACTACTCAGGTTCACGGTTCAATGGTTCACGGTTCAAGGTTAGGAAGCGACCCGCCCGCCTCGCAAGCGAGAGCGTTGCGGGCAGGTGAAAATTGACTGCTCAAACAGTCAGCTCTTTTATATTTTATCACCAGCGAGTTCGTCCAGTATTTATTGAGAAGTCACTTGGCAAGTGACACCTGTCTGCCGTCGC
Organism: Desulfobacteraceae bacterium; assembly: GCA_013792055.1. Taxonomy (GTDB): domain Bacteria; phylum Desulfobacterota; class Desulfobacteria; order Desulfobacterales; family ETH-SRB1; genus B13-G4. The sequence goes on along the minus strand of VMSQ01000316.1, from coordinate 51 downwards.
ACAGGCAGGCGTGAAGTGGCTCGAAAAGTGTACCGTCTGACAAAGAAGCCG
>VMSQ01000165.1 GCA_013792055.1 Desulfobacteraceae bacterium | reverse complement strand
TTTTTCATTCTGCCCAAACATTCAAAGGCATTAGCATGCAGGTCATTTTCCCATTCTTTAAAGTATTCAAAATGACAAAGCCGGCATTTTCTGTTGCCGATAAAATAAGGCTCTTCATCGGCGAATACTTTGCAGGGATAGAGCTGTAAAGGAAGGGGTGCGAGAGAAAAGAGTAAAATCCCCAAAAATAAAGCTAAAAAGATATTAATTTTATAACTATTATAAAGCGATTTAGCCATTTTCTGTAAATTAAAGATCGACATATTATCCTAAACTCTGAAATATCATTCTGAGACCTTTGAAAAACGCTCCCTTTTACCCGATTTCTGCGTCAGGCTCAAATTTTAATCCTCAAAATACTCAATGTATTCCTCCGGTTAAAATCTTCGCCTTTCTTGAACTCGAACAAAATTGAACATTTTTCAAAGGTCTCAATTTTTAGTGATCAGGAAATACTCTAATAACTTATTCATGTAACTAATATGAAATTAATTGTCAAGAAACTTACTATATACGAAATACGCTCTTTCAAAAATATGCGAGTTGATGTATTAATACAAAGTGTGCAGACTGGAATAGAGGTTTTCTAAACATACGAATTTGACTTGGGTTTTTAAGCAAATGAAAATACTATTAACAAACGACGATGGAATTTATGCAGAAGGGTTATGGGCTCTGCATAGGAAATTTACAGAACAGCATTCTGTAACAATAGTTGCCCCTGACCGAGAGCGGAGCGCTGTGGGTCATGGTATAACTCTTCATCAGCCTTTACGAACGGCCAGAATCTCATTCAACGGAGGATGCATCGGTCATGCTGTAAATGGCACCCCTGCTGATTGTATCAAGCTTGGCATACTTGAAATACTTGACTCACGCCCAGATATTGTGATTTCAGGGATTAATCCCGGCGCAAATGTTGGAATTAATGTCAATTACTCTGGAACCGTTGCGGCCGCCAAAGAAGCAAGCCTTTACGGAATACCTTCAATAGCTGTCTCAATAGGAAGCCATGAAATAGATAATTATGATGACGCTGCTTTATTTGCAGAGCTTCTAACAAAAAATGTACTAGAAAAAGGGCTGCCTTTTGGAACATTTTTAAATGTAAATATCCCGGATCTTCCTTTAAAAGAAATTGAAGGAGTACGTATCTGCAGACAAGGCACCGAGATATATTCAGAATATATAGATAAAAGAATTGATCCTAGAAACCGTACATATTACTGGCAGGGATGCGATCTGCAAACATCCATTGATGATTTGGGTACAGATGATGCTTTCCTGTGCCGGAATTATATATCAATAACCCCGATTAAATGTGATATGACGGATTACAGCGTACTTGAAGAACTTAAGGGATGGAAAATAAATAAAAAGGACTGTAAGTAGTCGAGTAGGAAAATGGTCGAGTGGTCGAGTGGGAAAATATCAAAGCAATCAAGGGGACTTAATGAAGAAACAATTCATCAATTCAATTAAGACAGGCGATGCTGTTGATGACATATTTGTGCTGGCTGAAAAAAATCTGGCGCAGAAAAAAGATGGAAATAACTTCTTAAATATTTCTCTTTCAGACAAAACAGGCGATATAAAGGGTGTTGTATGGGATAATGTTGACCAAATATCAGAAAAAATATCTGCCGGCGATTTTGCCCGTGTCAGGGGAAATGTTACAGAATACAGGGGGTCTCTTCAACTTGTCATTAAGAATATAGAAGCGTGTTCAGCAGACTCAATCGATCCTGCAGACTTTCTGCCGGAATCCAGACTTAACAGAAATGATATGTTTGAGCGTCTCTTAAAATTAACCGCAACCATTGAAACTTTATATTTAAAAAATCTTCTTGAGGCTTTCTGGAATGATGATGAATTTGTCAGCAAGTTTAAGAGAGCACCTGCGGCAAAAAAAATGCATCATGCATACATAGGCGGCCTTATTGAACATACACTGTCCATGACGCTGCTTGCAGATAAAATTGCCACACACTATAAGGGAATTGACCGGGATCTTCTTATTGCAAGTGCAATTCTCCACGATATTGGGAAAATAAGGGAGTTCGATTATAAAGTTAAAATAGATTATTCTGACGAAGGAAGGCTGCTTAACCATATTGTCATAGGCGTACAGATGATCGAGGAAAAACTCAGAAATATTAAAAATTTTCCAGATGAACAGGCTTTATTAATCAAACATATGATTGTAAGCCATCATGGTACAAGAGAGTTTGGTTCGCCTGAACCGCCAAAAACGATTGAGGCTGTATTGCTTAACTATATTGACGAGATAGATTCAAAGGTAAACGGCATACGTGAATTTATTGCCAGGGAAGATCCCAATGAAACCTGGACTTCCTTCCACAGATTACTGGAACGCTATTTTTACATGGGAAAAAACAAAAAAGATTTAACTGATTAACGCTCTTAAATAAGGAGAAGGACGGCAAAGTAAAAAGCTTTAGTTTCAAGGCGCGCAAATTCTTAGGAATACCGCTATCGCGGCATCCGCAGGATACGTACTTATTGCTACGTCGCAATGACGAAGGATGCAGCGCAACGCAGAAAATGAACTTTTTACGAAGCCGTCAACTGATTGATATGTTTATAACTCTCGAAGGCATAGAAGGCTCAGGCAAGACAACTCAAATAAAGAATATAGCTGAATTCCTGCGAAGCAAGGGACAGGACTGCATCATAACCAGGGAGCCAGGAGGTACAAAGACCGGAGAAAAAGTACGGGCTATCCTTCTCGATCCCGGAAGTAAAGATATGGATCCTCTAACTGAGCTTCTTCTGTATATGGCAGACAGGTCTCAGCATATTAAGGAGTTTATATATCCATCCTTATCCTCAGGTAAAACCGTTTTATGCGATCGTTATTATGATGCCACAGTTGTTTATCAAGGCTTTGCAAGAGGACTTGATATAAGACTTATAAACAGGTTGCATGAATTGGTCTTTGAAGATTTAAAACCCAATATAACAATCCTTCTCGACCTTCCACCTGAAATTGGCTTGTCGCGGGCATGGGAACAAATAGAAAACGGCTCAAGGACTGCTCTTGAAACCCGTTTTGAAAAAGAAACTCTCTCATTTCACAAAAAGGTAAGAACCGGCTACCTTGAACTTGCTAAAAAAGAGCCTTTGAGATTCAGAATTGTTGATGCATCAAATGATGAGAATCAGGTTAAAAACGACATAATAAAGATTTTATCTGAAAAATGGATATAAAGCCGATGATTCATTCTATCTTAGCTGCCATAGGCAATACGCCGCTAGTAGAGATAAGGAAATTAAACCCAAATCCAAAGGTTAAGATACTCGCAAAACTGGAATATTTTAACCCGGGAGGTTCAATAAAGGATAGACCCGCTCTTTATATGATTGAGGAAGCGGAAAAATCCGGCCTGCTTACACCCAATAAAACAGTTATCGAGGCTACAAGCGGTAATACAGGGATTGGACTTGCTCTGGTATGTGCTGTAAAAGGGTATAAACTGCTGTTAACAATGTCTGAGGCTGTAAGCGCTGAAAGGCAAAAGATATTGAAGGCTCGCGGTGCTGAAATTTTACTGACCCCTGGGCATCTTGGAACAGATGGCGCCATTGAGGAGCTATATAATCTGGCGATAGAAAACCCGGACACGTACTATATGACAGATCAGTTCAATAATGAGGCCAACTGCATGGCACACTACCATGGAACAGCCAAAGAAATCTGGGAACAAACCAAAGGCAATGTATCAATTATTGTTGCAACCATGGGAACAACCGGTACTCTCATGGGCGTCTCAAAAAGGCTGAAAGAATACAACCCTGATATAAAGATAGTTGGCGTAGAACCCTACCTCGGTCATAAAATCCAGGGCTTAAAAAATATGAAGGAGGCATACCGCCCGGAAATTTTTGAAAAAAACCGTCTTGATAAAAAAGTCAATATTGAAGACGAAGAAGCCTTTGAAATGACAAGGAAACTTGCAAAAGAAGAAGGCATATTCGTCGGCATGAGCAGTGGTGCAGCTATGGTTATCGCTGGGAAAGAAGCTGAAGCCATGACTGAAGGTACAATAGTTGTAATATTCCCTGACGGTGGTGAGCGGTATCTCAGCACTCCACTTTTTACAGTACAAGACAAGGTTGAGCTTCAATTTTTTAATACAATGAGCCGGACAAAAGAACCATTTGAACCGATTAAACCAGGGAAGGTTTCCATATATTCATGCGGCCCCACAGCACACGCCAGAATGGACATGGGAGAATGCCGGCGTTTTGTCTTTGCCGACCTTCTAAGCCGTTATCTTGATTTCAGAGGCTATTCTGTTACCCACATCATGAATATAACTGATATGGATGACAAAACCATAAGTGGTTCTGAAAAAGCAGGTCTTTCTCTCTCCGAATTTACAGAAAAAAATATTGACTATTTTAAGAAAGATCTGGCTGCCCTTAACATTAAGCCTGCTACAGAATATCCAAAGACAAGCGAACATGTCGAAGATATGGTCCTGCTGGCTGAAAAACTCGTTAATAAAGGATTTGCATATGAAAAACTCCGTTCGCTGTATTTTGATATTTCCCGTTTTTCAGATTATGGAAAACTATCAGGTATTGACATAAACAAGATAAAAATCGGAGCAACAGTAGAGCTGGATGAATATGAAAAAGACAATCCACGAGATTTTACTCTTTTCAAAAGATCCAGGCTCTCAGAACTCAAAAGGGGAATATATGTCAAGACAGACTGGGGCAATGTTCGCCCGTCATGGCATATACAGTGCGCTGCCATGTCCATGAAATATCTTGGCGAATTCTTTGATATCCATACCAGCAGCAGAGCGCTCGTATTTCCCCATCATGAAAATGAAATAGCTATAGCTCAATCTTTAACCGGCAAGCCCCTGGCCAAATACTGGATGCATTGTGATCAGGTTCTGATTAACGACAAGAACATGAATAACAAAGAAAACAGGCTTACTCTTGAAGAACTCTATGGCCTCGGCTTTTTTGGAAGAGAAATAAGGTACTGGCTTTTTTCAAGCCATTACAGAAAACCCATTAATTTCTCAGTCGAACGGCTCGAATATGCCAAGCATTCCTTAAAAAGACTTGATATATGTATTAATTCTTTGATGAATTTAAAAGATGAGCTTTCTTATCCTGAACTTGACCAGCTTATTTATGATATTAAGCATGGCGTTGTTGCTGCAATGGACGATGATCTGAATATTTCAGCAGCACTGGCTTCGATTTTTAATATCATAAAACAAATAAACATATTGATCCTGAAAAAAATGCTCGGCGAAGATGATGCCTCCAAGATTATAGATGCATTTCGAAATATTGATTCAGTGCTGGGAATATTTGACTTTGGAGATGAATTTTCAAATCCTGAAATCCTGCGCCTGGTCGAGGAAAGGAATAAAGCCAGAGCAGAAAAGAACTGGGACCTTTCTGACAAGATACGCGACCAGCTTAAATCCCTTGGAGTTACTATTAAAGACCAGAAGATTAGAACTTAGCGCACCTTCAGTGCTGACATAAGTGCCTAAAGTATATTAAAGTGAGCTAAAGTGCCTAAAGTTAAGGAATTCTGCCATTTTATATAGCTTTCTTAAGCCGTTAATATGCAAAAGGGGGAATAATTCTTTCAGCATTTGTTTATATATTAGCACGCCGAAGGCGTACCGCAACTTTAGGCACTTTAATATACTTTAGGCACTTTAGCTCACTTCAAACTCTCGCAAAAGCTAACTACCTGTAGAAAGTGTAAGCCGGCAAATAAAGGATGCCGTATTATCGTAGGAGAATAAATGTCAAAAGAAAAGATCGGTGCTGTAATGGTTGTAGGCGGCGGAGTTGCTGGAATGCAGGCCGCGCTTGATGCTGCGAATTCAGGTTATTATGTCTATCTTATTGAAAGATCAACCTCCATTGGCGGAATCATGTCCCAACTGGACAAAACCTTTCCGACCAATGACTGTTCCATGTGTATTATCTCGCCCAAACTGGTCGAAGTCGGCCGGCATATTAATATAGAATTACTTACTC
>VMSQ01000259.1 GCA_013792055.1 Desulfobacteraceae bacterium | reverse complement strand
TGATCCAGAATCCGAATCCCAAGAATTTTTCCTGCCTCAGTAAGTTGTTCATGAATTTTCAGATCGCTGTTGCTGGGCTTCAGATCACCCGAAGGATGGTTATGTGCAAAGATTACAGCGGCAGCTCTATCGGAGATGACATCCGCATAAACCTCGCGCGGATGCACCTGGCTGCGATCCACCAGACCGATGGTTACAATCCTTTTTTTAATGACTTCATGAGCGCCATTAAGGGAAATGCAGACAAAATGTTCTTGCTTTTTATCGGCAATATCAGCCAAAAGCGGTATCACATCCTGGGCGCCGGTTATCTTTACAGTATCTTTAATCAGATGCCGTCTTGCCAGTTCAAAGGCGGATAGAATTTGTGCAGCTTTTGCCAGGCCCATGCCTCGCACCGCCGTGAGATGTTCGACAGATAAATCTTCTTTATGCTTGCGGATCAGTTTAGCAACACTTTTGGAGATAGTAAAAAGGCTTTGTCCCTCAACACCCCGCCCAAGAATAGCGGCCACCAGTTCCTCATCAGTTAAGGCGGATGCACCTCTTTCCTTTAGTTTTTCCCGTGGGCGATTATGAGCAGGCAGATCCTTTATCTTCTTCATCGTTTACCTTTAAACAGGGTCGGATTATGTATGTAAAATTGTATGAACCTGGTTATCCTTTACTCCCGGCGATATTTCATTGAGCCTATGATAAACCTTATACAGCATCCATTCCTTCACAACATCTCCAAAGGTTTTGTCATCCATAATTTTTGTAAATATATCCAGATTGCTGTCCATTCTTTCTATCAATTTATTTTGGAACATATCTTCAAAACCGAATTTAAAATTACCAATGCTGTTGTTTTTGGCCTGCTCTGATAATTTTTCATCCGCAACCAGTTCCTCTTCAATTTGAGTGAAGAAATATTTGTCAGCATCAGTAAAATTCGTTCCAAATTTATCGTTCAGGATTTCAATGATCTCCGAGAGCCTGGCTAATTCTTCTTTTTCTTTTTTTGTCCCTGCCTCCATTATTGGATGAAGCTCACTCCCGCTGTCTTTTTCAAGGACAATTGTGCCTTCTCTTATTTTTTGCAGCCTGTAGTATTCCAAAGCCACTTCATCGTGGATTTTAAATCTATCCGAAACACCCCGCTTCGGCAGCTTATTGAGCAGAAGGCGGGCGTATGCATAAAACTTTTCCAAATCCATGTCCGCAAACGGCATGATCTGGGACAAAAATGCATAAAGCCGGATAAAAACAGTCAGTGTATGTTTGAAATCTTCCTGCTTGTCCTCGTCTTTAATGACCTGAAAGCGGTCAACCGCGGGATCTATGAAGGAGTTAAGCATGGCGTGATCTTTTGCACTGCGCACATTACGTGATTTGAAAAAGATTTTGGAAAAAGCATCGATTTCAGACTGCCAAATGATTTGAAATTCTTCGAGCTTATTTTTCAGGTCGTAGAGTTTGTTCGGATCGGTTGTCGAAAAAAGCGTAGTCTGCTCATAATAGGGCTGAAATGCATCTAATATCTCCTGCTCTTCATTGGCAAAATCAAGAATGAACGTATCTTCTTTCCCCGGATATATTCTGTTCAAGCGCGAAAGGGTCTGCACAGCTCTTACACCGGACAGTTTTTTATCCACATACATGGTATGGAGCAACGGCTGGTCAAAACCTGTCTGGTACTTTTCCGCAACCAGCAGTATTTGATACTCATTTGTAGCGAATTTTGCCGGCAGTTCTTTTTCCTTAAATTTATTGATTTCATATTCGGTATAGGAAATGCCCGTGTCTCTGTCGGTAAAAGCGGTAAATGCAACCAGTGTCTTGATATCGGTATAACCTTTTTCTTTAATGTATTTATCAAATTCCTTTTTATACCGCACAACATGGGGCCTGGATGAGGTGACAACCATTGCCTTTGCTTTCCCGCCTATCTTGGGCATAACGCATTGCCGGAAATGTTCAATAATAACCTCGGTTTTCTGAGCCAGGTTATGGGGATGAAGTGCGAGAAACCTGGCTATCGCCCGGCTTGCCTTTTTCTTGTTGATATCGGGGTCATCTTCAATGGCTTTTGACAGTCTGAAATAGGTCTTATAGGTAGTGTAGT
>VMSQ01000047.1 GCA_013792055.1 Desulfobacteraceae bacterium | reverse complement strand
CTTAATGATTCGACCATTGAATGATCAATAACATATGAATTACAATCCGGAAATCGGTTCACCGAAAGTAATCCCATTGGTGAACCGTGGCCAAGCATAATTACCCGGTCGTGATTATCAATGTATTTCTGCAACTCAGCTTTGTTTATACCTCCGGAAATGACTGTTTTGTTTGTCAGGTTTGCATCAATTGTTTCTACATGGATTGTACTAACCTGTGATAGATCAATCCCAAAATAATTCTTTGCCTTTTGTCGAATACCTTCACCCTCGGCATCAAACAAATCTGATTTTAATGTTATTTCCAGTCTATAAGGCATAATAATAACTTTTAACTGAAAAACATGCGTGTTATATCATTATAAAACACATAAATCATGAGCGTAACCAACACAAACATACCTACCTGCTGGGCAATTTCACGAAACCTGATATTTACAGGACGCCCTGTTGCCGCCTCAATAAAAAAGAAAACCAGATGCCCCCCATCCAGAACAGGTATAGGCAAAAAATTGATTATGCCAAGATTAATACTTAGCAGAGCTATAAAAAATAGCAGGTTTGATATTCCCTCTTCAGCCTGTTGACCCGCCATCTCTGCGATCATAAGCGGACCGCCCAGTGTTTTTGTGGAAATAGCGCCCTGAATCAGCTTTACAATACTTACTATGGTTAACTTTGAAATGTTATAAGTCTGTATTATGCTCTCTGAAAAGGCCTGGAAAAAATTCAATTCCTTTGAAAAACCATCTCCGGAAGATGTAATACCAAGCACATAACGCTGTATGTCCTCGCCAAAAATATTCTTGGTCGTTATCAGTTCCGGCTTAACATTTGCAACAATTATAGATTCGTTTCTCTGAATATGTAATACAAGTTCTTCTCCATTGCTTTCAGAAATACTTTTTGCCATATCATCCCAGCTCTCAATGGGAATTTCATTAATGGCTACTATTCTATCGCCTTTTTTCAGTTCTCCTCTAAAAGCAGGACTGTTCTCTTTAACCTCCCCTACGGAAGGCTCTAAAATAAAAGTTCCATAAATCTGGAACATCCCAAAGAAAATTATTATTGCGAGGAGAAGATTAAAGAAAGGACCGGCAGCAACAATTAAAATCCGTTTTAAGACATGCTTGTGGGTAAAGGAAAGAGATAAGTCTTCCGGTTTTACTTCAGCATTTGGTTCTTCACCCACCATTTTCACAAAGCCGCCAAGGGGTATTGCCGAAACGCAGTAATCGGTATTACCTATCCTTTTGCCGAATATTTTGGGACCAAACCCCAGGGAAAATTTCTCTACCCCTACTCCAAAAAACCTGGCGATAAGGAAATGGCCGAGTTCATGAAAAAATATAAGTATTCCTAATACTATTATAAATGCAAATATATTTGTGCTCATAACGGTTTACAGTTCACGGTTCACAGTTCACGGTTCACGGCGTGGAATGTGCTATAAATGATCGGCAACATTTGATTCATGATCTCCAACCTTCTCACCTTCCCACCTTCTTACCAGCTATTTCCCTTGCCCACTTATCTGCCTCAAGTATATTGGATAATGTCGGATCTTTGACGGATGAATGTTTTTCCATTGTATTTTTTATTAAGTTTGGAATATCAATAAATGAAATATGTTTATCCAGAAAGGCCGTTACTGCCACTTCATTTGATGCATTTAAAACCGCGGGCATTGTTCCACCTGTTTCACAGGCTTTAAAAGCCAGCGCAAGACATGGAAACTTTGTTAAGTCCGGCTGCTGAAAGGTAAGCGCTCCAATATTTACAAAATCCGGAATCGGTTGCTTAAGCGGAAGACGCTCTGGATAAGATATGGCATATGCTATAGCACCCTTCATATCCGGGATACCTAACTGAGCAATAACCGATCCGTCTCTATAGGCAACCATTGAGTGAACAATGCTTTGCGGATGAATCACAACCTTAATCATATCGTGAGATACTCCGAAAAGATATTTTGCTTCAATTACCTCAAGTCCCTTGTTCATAAGAGTAGCTGAATCTATGCTGATCTTTTTGCCCATCTGCCATGTAGGATGATTTAGAGCTTCCTCTGCTTTTATCGAGACAAATTCATTTGCCGACTTGTTCAAGAATGGACCGCCTGAAGCTGTCAGTAGTATTTTATCCAGATCCTCTCTGCGGTGGCCGGCAATACATTGAAATACAGCACTATGCTCGCTATCTATGGGAAGTATGCTTATACCTTTTTCCGCTGCTTTTTTCACAACGATCTCACCAGCCATTACAAGGGTTTCTTTATTAGCCAGTGCAATATTCTTTCCAGCTTCAATTGCAGCCAGTGTAGGCATCAAACCGGCAGCACCTACCATGGCGGTTACAACCATTTCGACAGAAGCATAAGTAGCTGCTGTCCTGTAACCATCTTCTCCATACAATATTTCGACACCTGTCCCTGCCGGAAGCACATTCTTCAATTCTAAAGCTCTGTTTTCATCAAAAACCACGGCTATCTCAGGATGAAATGCTTCAATCTGTCTGGCTAATAATTCGACATTATTAGCTGCGGCAAGAGCTTTAACTTCAAACCGGTCGCGAAACATTTCTACAATCTTAAGAGTATTGCGGCCTATGGATCCGGTAGACCCAAGTATTGAAAGATTTTTCATAAGGCTAAAGAGTTTAAAATATAAATTCCTTAAAAAAATATGCCACAGGAGCGGCAAACAGAAGGGCGTCAATACGATCCAGGATACCGCCGTGTCCCGGCAATAATGAACCGGAATCCTTAATATTAGCGGAGCGTTTTAGCGCTGATTCAAACAGATCGCCAGCCTGGCCTGCGATCCCGATAAAGAGGAATAAAAGGATGCTTGTTCCTAATGGTAAGTAAGAAAGAAAAAAATAATTAAAAAGTACTCCGACAACCAAATTTGAAGTGAGTCCGCCGATTGAACCCTCTATTGTTTTTTTGGGGCTCACTGAGGGACAAAGTTTATGACGACCTAAGTAAGAACCAACATAAAACGCACCGATATCACCGGCAAAAACTACAAATAACAGAGAGAAAATCCATAGCATTCCGTCTGTCCCGCCACGGATCAAAACCAGAAAGGAAAGCAATATGGGAATATAAATAATTCCCAGAATCTGCTTGGTTAAATTTTCAAGTATGAACGGATCGGATTTAAACTGTGTAAAGGTAAACAGGCCGGAACTAATTAAATTAAAAGCAACTATGATTATAATAAGATCTAATGCGTTTTTATAAGCCGCCCATATAATGATAGGCCCAACAACTAAACCTACAAGCAATATAATGCCCGATATGGTTTTACCTCTTGCATTAAAAACAATACGAAAGTATTCCCACATGGCCAAAAAGCATATTATGCTCACTGAAACAGCGAACAAAAGTCCCCCCCTGTAAATCATTAAAAAAAGAAAGGGAAGGGCTGCAATGCCTGTAATCCAACGTTTTAAATGCATAATAGTGTCGGCTAAACTTTCCCAAATCTGCGTTCACGGCTCTGATAGTGTTTTAGAATCTGCAAAAACTCCTGCCTGTTGAAGTCGGGCCATAAGGTTTTTGTAACAAAAATCTCCGTGTACGCAATTTGCCAGAGGAGAAAATTACTTATGCGCATTTCACCGCTGGTTCTTATAAGCAGATCCGGATCGGGCATTCCTTTTGTGTAAAGGAAATCAGATACAAGTTCTGGTGTTATTAAGTCAGGATCAATCTTGCCTTCTTTTGTTTTTATTGCTATTTCCCGGGCCATCCTGACTATTTCGGCACGACCTCCATAGCTCAATGCAAGATTAAGCATCAAGCCGTCATTTTTTTTTGTTAGAGTCATTGTCTTATGTAGAACCTGCTGGACATCTTCCGGCAGCTTCTCTATCTGTCCAATAGCATTGAGACGGATATTATTATCCAACATCTCTTTCTGCTCTGACTCAAGAAAATTTTTCAGGATGGTCATGAGAGCAGTGACTTCGGTCTTTGGCCTCTGCCAGTTCTCAGTGGAAAAAGCATATAAAGTCAGGATGGAAATACCTATTTCACGACAGGTTCTAACAATAAGTCGAACAACATCAGCTCCCTTTTTATGTCCTTCAATGCGATTTAAAATACGCTTTTTTGCCCAGCGGCCATTACCATCCATGATGATAGCGATATGACAGGGGAGATTCGCCGGATCAATATCTGCATTAACAGAGGAAGATTCACTAGAATTCAAGGATCTCTTTCTCTTTTTCTTTAAAGATATCGTCATTTATAAGCTTGATATATTCATCCGTTATCTTCTGGATCTGGTCCTGTGCTTTGAAAGCATCATCTTCCGAAATATCGCCATCCTTTTTTAAAGACTTGATCAGTTCGTTTGAATCGCGTCTGATATTGCGTACAGCCACCTTATAGTCTTCACAAATTTTTCGTACTATTTTTACAAGTTCTTTACGTCTTTCTTCGGTAAGCGCTGGAATGGATATACGAATAATCTTACCATCATTTGAAGGGGTAAGACCCAGATCTGATTTCAATATCGCCTTTTCAATCTCTTTTATTACGGTAATATCCCAGGGCTGTATTGTAATAAGGCGACTTTCCGGAACTGAAAGCGAGGCCATCTGGTTAATGGGAGTCTGGGTGCCGTAATAATCAACAAGTATTCCATCAAGCAAAGAAAGAGAAGCACGACCGGTCCGGACTCTATTCAAGTCCTTTTTAAGGGCTGTAATTGATTTGCCCATACTTTCTTTTGTTTCTTTATATGTGGATTCCAGCATATAATAATTTTACCTTTTCGATAATATTTAGCCACAGATTTTCACTGAATTATCAATAAGATGCAATTTCAAGCGAGTTGTTTTGAGATGATTGATCAATTGGGCTTCATCCTAATCTTCCGTTCAATTTTCATCGCTCTCTAACCGTGAACCCTGGAACCGTTAACCTGGGTAGTTACACTTACTCATTGGTTACAATTTTCAGTGAAACTCCGTGTTGTTCCGTGGTGAATTTTTCACCTTAACGAGCTGTCAATTGTTTATCCTGGTTCCAATTTCCTCTCCACATACTATTTTTTTGAGGTTTCCCTTGTTTTTGATATCAAAAATTACAAGAGGAAGCTGGTTTTCCATAGCCAGAGAGATTGCTGTCATATCCATGACTTTGAGCTGTCTTTCTAAAACCTCCATATAGGTAATTTTTTTAATAAACCCGGCATCCTTGTTTACAACAGGATCTGAATCATACAGGCCGGCAACCTTGGTGGCTTTAAGTAAAATCTCAGTATGAATCTCCTGACCTCTTAAAACTGCAGCAGTATCCGTGGTAAAATAGGGATTCCCAGTGCCTGCTGCAAAAATAACGACGCGTCCTTTTTCAAGATGACGAATAGCTCTGCGCAGAATATAAGGCTCAGCTACCTCATGCATCGATATTGCAGACTGAGTGCGGGTCTGGATACCTTTCTTTTCAAGTGCATCCTGCAATGCAAGGCTATTGATTACCGTTGCCAGCATACCCATATGGTCTGCGGAAGTTCGATCCATGCCGAATGAACTGGCGGCAATTCCCCTGAAAATATTACCGCCGCCGACAACAATGGCTATCTGAACCCCCAGATCAAATATCGAACGGATCTCTTCAGCCACATAGTTTATCATTTCCGGGCTGATACCAAAGCTCTGATCGCCCATCAGAGCCTCGCCGCTTAATTTTAACAGGACCTTATTATATCGAGGTGGCGTCAAGTTTTAATAATTTCCTATCTGAAATCTTACAAAACGTTTAATTGTTATATTCTCGCCCATCTTTGCAATCATATCATTCAAAAGATCCGATATACTCACATCTGGATTACGTACATAAGCCTGATTTAAGAGGCAGTTATCTTTATAAAACTTGTTCAGTTTTCCCTCAACTATCTTGTCTGCAACGTTTTCAGGTTTGCCCATTTCAAGAACCTGAGCACGATATATTTCCTTTTCTTTATTTATAATATCCTCAGGCACATCATCGGATGCGATTCCAACAGGATTGCTTGCCGCGATATGCATAGCAATATTCTTTGAAAATTCCTTAAAATCATCATTCTTTGCAACAAAGTCAGTCTCACAGTTTATTTCAACCAGCACACCCAGTTTGCCACCCATATGTATATAAGGTTGGATTAATCCTTCGCTCATGGTTCTTCCGGCCCTCTTTTGTGCCGTTGCCAACCCTTTTTTCCTTAAAAAATCGACTGCTTTATCTATATCGCCCTCACAGTTTGTAAGCGCTTCTTTACAATCCATTATTCCGACTCCGGTCTTTTCACGGAGCTGTTTAACTATTGCAGCACTTATTGTGGCCATTAGTATTCTCCTATATCTTCTGCTTCAGTAGTTTTTTCTGATTTTTCACTTTCATGATCTTCTATGGTATCTGAAGAAGCGCGAGGCTTTGTTTTTCTGATTACTTCGACAACAGGTCCATCAGAACCGTCTGCAACAACCTTTCTTTTACCGGGTTTTAAATCTAAACCTACCGGTAAACCTTCAGCTTCACCCTCCAGATCTTTGTCGGTTTCAGCCTGCTGTTTTTCTAACAAACGTAGTTTTCCCTCAATACAAGCTTTAGCAATTCTGGATGAAATCAGCCTTATCGCCCGAATAGCATCATCATTGCCTGGTATAATGTAATCTATCTCATCCGGATCACAATTGGTGTCAACAATAGCAATAATTGGAATACCCAGCCGTCTTCCCTCACGAACCGCAATCGCTTCGTTTTTGGGATCAACAATAAATATAGCACCAGGGAGCTTATTCATAGAGCGAATTCCGCCAAGAGTATCGTCAAGTTTTACTCGGGACTTTTGAAGTTGCACTCTCTCTTTTTTGGGGAAAAGGTTAATTGATCCATCATTTATTATATTATTAAGATAATTAAGACGGTCGATACTTTTTTTTATTGTTTGAAAATTTGTAAGCATTCCGCCAAGCCATCTGTTATGGACGTAGAACATTTCGCATCTATTTGCCTCTTCATAAATGGATTCACGCGCCTGTTTTTTGGTTCCTACAAAAAGGACGGACTGGCCATTCTCAACCAGGTCGACTACAAAGTCATATACATTTTTAAACATACGAACGGTCTTCTGGAGATCAATTATATAGATACCGTTCCTTGCCCCAAAGATATAAGGTTTCATCTTGGGATTCCAGCGCTTTGTTTGATGGCCAAAATGTACTCCTGCTTCAAGGAGTTCCTTCATTGTAATATAAGACATATTTTTTCCTTTCTTAAATGGTTATTCCTTCGCCTTCATCATCCCTGTTTCCGACTTTCAATGAAAGCACCGGGAAAAAGGTCCAAGGGCGTGTGATATATTCAAACCTGTCTCAGTTAACAAATATTATAATACTCTGCAATAGTTTTTATGATTTTTTTCTTATACAAGCCGTCCTATAGTAACTGCTGTAGTCTTTTTTAAAGACAACATCTTCATAATTCCCGCAATCATCTATAATTTTTTTGATTGGATCTTTTTGATCATGACCTATTTCCAACAAAAGTATTCCCTTTTGTACAAGGAAGGCATGAGCCTGAAGAATAATTTTTTTAATTGAGTCCAGGCCATCTTTACCCCCGTCAAGAGCCGTAAATGGCTCATGTTTGTATATTTCAGGCTGAAGGTCAGGTATATCGGAAGTCCTGATATAAGGAGGGTTGGATATAATCATGTCAAATAGCTGTCCGGTATTTTTTAACGGCTCAAGCCAATCCCCGGTAAAAAAAATTATTTTTCCATCAAGATTATGAAACTTTGCATTCATAAATGCCAGTTTAACAGCTTCTACTGAACGATCAGATGCAAAATAGATATTCTCTGGTCTTTCTGATGCAAGCGCCAGGATTATAGCCCCGGAACCTGTACCAAGCTCTAAAATACGCTTTGAACCAGAACTCGATTCCAGAATTGAAAGCGCTGACTCAACAAGGCATTCTGTCTCAGGGCGTGGAATCAGTACATCCTTAGTCACAGCAAGATCCATGGACCAAAATTCCCTGGCGCCCACGATATATGCAACCGGTTCCCTGTCAATCCTCCTTTTTATATATGTTTTGAAGATCGAAAGTTCATCGATAGTAAGCGGCTGATCATAGCGCAAATACAAATCTATCCTTTTTAAGCCGCCTAATGTATGTGCCAGAAGTATTTCAGCTGTTGATCTAGGGCTGTCAATGTCGTGGGATTGAAAATATGAAGCAGTCCATCCGAGGAGTTTGCTTATTGTCCATTCAGGGAACTTGGACTGTGGCTGATTCTGCATTCTGTAATGCCTGAGTTTGATAAAATGTTGTAAGCTGGTCTATAATACCGTCTATATCTCCCTGCAGAATACTTTCCAGCTTGTAAAGGGTAAGCCCGATCCTGTGGTCTGTAACTCTGCCCTGTGGAAAGTTATAGGTCCTTATTCTTTCACTTCTATCTCCGCTTCCTATCTGGCTTTTCCGTTCCTCCGATCTCTTCTCATTTTGCTCTCTAATCTTGCTGTCAAGAAGACGGGCGCGCAAAACCTTCATAGCCCTGTTTTTGTTTTTCAATTGTGACTTTTCATCCTGGCAGGTAACAACAAGGCCTGTCGGCAGATGAGTAATACGCACGGCTGAGTCCGTAGTATTTACAGACTGTCCTCCTGGTCCGGTTGAACGATATACATCAACTTTAATTTCACCTGGATCAATATGAACTTCAACTTCTTCTGCTTCAGGCAAAACTGCCACTGTAACCGCAGAGGTGTGTATTCTCCCCTGGGTCTCAGTTGTAGGGACACGCTGAACACGATGAGTACCGCTTTCATATTTAAAGCGGTTATATGCTCCTTTACCATGGATCATCACCACAATCTCTTTTAAGCCACCCACACCGGTTGTATGATGATTCATGATCTCAACCTTCCAGGATCTGTTTT
This sequence comes from Desulfobacteraceae bacterium, assembly GCA_013792055.1. Classification (GTDB taxonomy): domain Bacteria; phylum Desulfobacterota; class Desulfobacteria; order Desulfobacterales; family ETH-SRB1; genus B13-G4. The sequence continues at coordinate 11,839 of VMSQ01000047.1, read as the reverse complement.
CAGCATATCTACTGTACATTCTGAACAAATCATTTGCAAACAGGCTTGCTTCCTCTCCACCGGTTCCGGCTCTTATTTCAATTAATACATTCTTTTTATCGAGCGGATCCTTAGGCATAAGAAGTTTTTTAAGCTCTTCTTCCCGATTTTCCCTTTCAGCATTTAATGAGCTGATTTCTTCCCGGGCTAAATTTTTTATTTCAGGATCAGTATCCTTCAGCAATTCCTTGCTGTCCTCAAGATTTTCTATTATCTGTTTGTAATTCCTGTAAACTGATACAATCTTGTTAAGTTCGGCATGCTCCTGACTATACTTCTGGTATAAGTTCCGATTTTGAATGATCTCGGGATCGCCCAGCAGCTTTTCTATCTCTAAAAAGCGTTTCTCAACACCTTTTAACCTGTCAAACATAAATAATAATTACCTGTTGATATTAGTCGAGTGGTCGAAACCTTTGCAAAACGCCCCCTTTTGCCCAATTTCGGCGTCAGACTCAAATTTTAAGCCTCGAAATACTCAAGGTATTCCTGCATTTAAAATTTTCGCCTTCCTTGAACTTGAACAAAATTGAACATTTTTCAAAGGTCTCTGGTCAAGTAGGAAAATGGTCGAGTGGTTGACTACTCGACTATTTACAGACATTATGGATTTTGTGCCTTAGTGGCTGAACTGTTACTAAAATTGTACGGTTTACAGTTCACGGTTACTCAAAAAAGAAAACCGTGAACCGTGAACCGACAACTATGAACCGTTCCTTATGTTTAAGTTACTTCTGAAAATTTGCATATTTTCTGCGGAAACGTTCAATTCTACCGGCTGTGTCAACGAGCTTCTGTTTGCCGGTAAAAAATGGATGGCATTTTGAACAGATTTCAACTCGTATATTTGATTTTGTTGAACCGATCTCAAACTCATTCCCACATGCACACTTAATAGTAGTATTAGAGTAATCCGGATGTATGTTGGCTTTCATATTATACTCCTTATCTATTTATTATGAATTCATTGAATTTAAGAAACTTTTATTATCCTTTGTTCTGCTCATTTTTTCAAGTAAAAATTCCATACAGTCTGAAGGATTTAATGAGGAAAGGAGTTTTCTTAATATCCAGACACGGGCAAGAGTCTCTTTATCCAGCAGCAGCTCTTCTTTACGGGTGCCTGATTTCTTTATATCAAACGCAGGGAATAATCTTTTGTCAGCAAGTCTTCTGTCTAATTGAATTTCCATATTGCCCGTACCCTTGAATTCCTCAAAAATAACTTCATCCATCCGGCTTCCTGTATCAATCAGGGCAGTTGCTATAATAGTAAGGCTTCCACCTTCTTCAATATTTCTGGCTGCGCCAAAAAAACGTTTCGGCCGCTGGAGAGCATTTGAATCAACTCCTCCGGAAAGAATCTTTCCACTTGGCGGCATAACAGAATTATAGGCACGCGCAAGTCTTGTTATACTATCCAGCAGAATAATCACATCTTTTTTGTGTTCCACCAGCCTTTTTGCCTTTTCAATCACCATTTCGGCGACTTGAACATGTCTTTCAGCAGGTTCATCAAAAGTTGAGCTTATAACTTCCGCTTTAACTGACCGCTGCATATCCGTAACCTCTTCAGGACGTTCATCAATCAGAAGAACAAAAGGAATAATATCTTTATGGTTGGCAATAACACTGTTGGCAATATTCTGTAAAAGCATCGTCTTCCCTGACCTGGGAGGTGAAACGATCAGGCCTCTCTGCCCAAAACCAATAGGAATCATAAGATCCATTATTCTTGTAGAGTAATTATCGGAAGAACTTTCAAGGTTTGTTTTTCTGTCAGGATAAAGTGGGGTCAGATTATCAAAAAGTATCTTGTCCCTGGCCACTTCAGGATCTTCATAGTTTACAGCTTCTACTTTCAAAAGCGCAAAATACCGTTCAGACTCCTTGGGCTGTCGAATCTGCCCCGACACAGTATCCCCAGTTCTTAGACTGAAACGCCGTATTTGTGAGGGTGAAACATAAATGTCATCAGGACCTGGAAGGTAATTGTAATTAGGCGCTCTCAAAAACCCAAATCCGTCAGGCAATATCTCAAGAGTTCCTTCGCCGAAGATTAAGCCATCCTTTTCAATCTGGGCCTGCAGAAGGGCAAAAATAAGCTCCTGCTTTCGCATTCCAGCAGCGCCATCAATATTGAAACCTTTTGCCATATTTGTCAGTTCACTTATTCTCTTGTCTTTTAGTTCAATTATATTCATTAAAAATTTACCCCATTACTTATTGTTATTCTAATAGATCCACTAAAACTAACTTTTGCCTGCAAACAGTATTCAGACTTCGTTACCCATTAAATCTTTGAGACCTTTGCAAAACGCCCCCTTTTGCCCAATTAGCGCTATAAAGCTTCACTAAAGTGCCAGCGTCAAACTCAAATTTTAAGCCTCGAAATACTCAATGTATTCCTGCATTTAAAATTTTCGCCTTCCTTGAACTTGAACAAAATTGAACATTTTTCAAAGATCTCTCTTTAAAACGGACTTTATGTGCGCTTCACTTTGTTTTTTCTTCGATGACATAGCGAGTGAAACGGCAAAAGCTAATTCCGGATGGGTTGCTTGCTAATATATTAAATAATGGCTTGATGAATTCTAAATCGTAGAAAGGCACAACTATAATTTACTTGTCGAGGAATAGAAATTTCCAGACACCTTATTTTTTCATTAAATACCGGTCAGAACAGGCAACGATCTGTAACTTTAAACTATAACAAATTTATATATAATAAATCTATTCTACAATACTACAATAATTAATAGACTGGATCCCTGTTGGTTGTAATGGAGGAATATGATTGTTTTGTGATTTTTTTATTCAGAAGAATTAAAAGGTATTCTCTCCAATAGGTGGGCTTAATGCCTTAAATGATTTAAAAAATATATTACGATTTTTTGTTTGTCAAGCATTTTCAATATTTTTTTATTAGTTTTTTATATAAAAGTTCAACTGATTTTTCCAACTGTTCGATTGAACCGTCATTTTTTATAACGAATTCAGCCCGTTTGGCCTTTTCTTCCTCAGGCATCTGGATGCTGAAAAGTAATTTCGCATCTTCACATGATACTTTATCCCGGCATATCAGCCTATTAAGACGCAATTCATGGTCAGCACTAACCGTTATTACCAAATCAAACAGCTCTTTCATGTCAAGCTCAAAAAGAAGGGGAATCTCTACAACTACAAATCTCTTAACATCCTTTTCCGCCTTATTCATGTTTAACTTAATAAGCCTTATTATTTCAGGATGTACAATTTTTTCCAGGGTTTTACGTGCAGAATCGTCATTGATTATAATCTTTCTAAGCAGTTGACGATTCAAAGAGCCATTTTCCTTAAGCACCCTTTGCCCAAATAAATTAATTATATTTTTATAAGCATAGGAACCTGGAGCAACAACTTCCCTTGCAATAGCATCAGAAAAGATTACCATTTCACCCAATTTTTTAAAAATTTCACAGACAGAAGTCTTGCCGGAACCGGCATTTCCTGTAACCGCAATCCTTATTGTTTTCTTTTTATAATCTTGCATAAAATATATGAATACATTACTTAAGGTTCAACCCCCTTATTTCTATCAATATCAAGGAGGTAAGGGGCGAAAACCCAATGAGTTATTATAAATATGAACAAATTAGATATAAAAATCCTGCCTAAAATTAAAGACGCATATATTGTTGGCGGTTCAATAAGAGACCTTATTATAGGAAAAATTCCTTTTGATTATGACATCGCTGTTATTGGAAATCCAGAAAAATTTGCGAAAAAGATAGCTGCAAATAAATCAGATCACATAATTAAGCTTGGGAAAAAAGATCAAAAGATAATCCGTGTAATTTCAAATAACAAAATCTTTGATATATCTCAGGTCAACGGCGATATCATTGAAGATGATCTTCTTAAAAGAGATTTTACGATAAATGCCATGGCTTATTCATTATCTTCGGAAAAAATTATTGACTGTGCCGGAGGGATGAAGGATCTTGCCGGCAGAAAAATTCGCATGGTATCAGATACAGCCTTTGAGAATGACCCTGTCCGGCTTATCAGGGCTTACAGAATAGGTGCAGCTCTAAATTTTGAAATTGAAGCAAAAACTGTTTCCTTTATAAGAAAAAATGCAAATCTTATAAAAAATTCAGCTGGCGAACGTATCAGGTCAGAAATGTTCAGAATGCTGCAAGCACCTGAATCGCATCATTATATTTCTCAAATGGCTGATACCGGTCTTTTGTTTGCCATATTTCCTGAACTTGGCAAGTTAAAAGGATGCTCCCAAAACAAATTGCATCAATATGATGTATTTGACCATACAATGAAGGCGTTTTATCATCTTGAAAAAATTCTTAATAATTACAGCGACTTTCTTGAAAATATTAATAGCAGGATCATCCACAGCATAGATGAGAATACAGCAGCTCTTCTTAAATTCGCCATTTTGCTTCACGATACAGGCAAACCCCGGGTAAAAAAAGCTGATAGCGAGGGAAATGTCCGTTTCTACGGCCATAGCCGCAAAGGTGTTGAAATAACAGAAAATATAGCTTCAAGGATAAAACTGTCAACAAAAGATAAAAAATTCATTGATTTTATTATTCGCAATCATGTCAGACCTCTGCACCTTTTCATCGCAAAACGGAAAGGCACCTTGACTAATAAAGGAATAACCCGCTTTTTTATTACATGTGGAGACATTACACCCTGTCTTTTGCTTCACAGCATTGCAGACATGAAAGGCAAAGGAGATAAAGGCGAAAAGGAATTCATAGATTTTGCGAAAAATATGATTTCAATATATTTTTTAGAATTTATGCCAAGAAAAAAAATATCCGCTCTTATTACAGGGAATGATTTAATCAATGAATTCGGATTATCTCCTTCTCCATTATTTAAAAAAATTTTATCCAGCATTGAAGAAGCAAGGCTCTTAAATCAGATAAACACCAAGCAGGAAGCATTGGCGCTGGTAAAAGATATTATTATGTTGAGATAGTTTCAAAACGCCCCCTTTTGCTCAAATAGCGCTAAAGCTTCACTTCGTGTCTGTGTCAGGCAAAAAGAAGCTTTTTCAAAGGTCTCTCTTCATTCTCTTGACATTACACACCTATTTTTATAATAAAATATATTTAAGGCTTCGGATTTAACAAAAACAAATAGCCCGCAAAGGGGTTGGCGGGAAGCTATCTGATTTTAACATCCGTAAATTATAACAAAATATTACTACAGCGAAAGGAGAATTTTATGATGAACATTTTGTTTTTTGGTCCAAACGGCAGCGGAAAAGGAACTCAGGGTGCTATTGTAAAGGATAAATACAATGCCGCTCACATTGAATCAGGCGCTATTTTCCGCGACAATATCAAAGGCGGCACTAAACTTGGCAAACAGGCCAAGGGATATATCGACAAAGGCGAATTAGTACCTGACGAAATTACAATACCAATGATACTCGACCGCCTGAAGCAAGATGATTGTAAAAGCGGCTGGCTACTCGACGGCTTCCCAAGAAACAAGAACCAGGCAATAAAGCTTGATGAAGCTCTCAAAGCAGAAAACATGAATCTTGATATTGTTGTGGAAATAATCCTTGACCGCCAGATTGCCAAAGACAGAATCATGGGACGCAGGCTCTGCGTAAATGACAACAACCATCCCAACAATATCTTTATTGACGCAATTAAGCCTAATGGAGACAAATGCCGGGTATGCGGCGGTGCTTTATCCAAAAGAGCTGACGATCAGGATGAGGGAGCAATCGATAAACGCCACGGCATTTACTATGACAGCAACACCGGCACACTTGCATCAGCATATTATTTCAAAGACGTAGCTGCAAAAAACGCATCAATGAAATATATTACCCTTGATGGCGCTGCAGACATAAAAGCAGTTGCAGCGGAGCTTGTTTCAAAACTGTAGAAAAGACCGTATTAAAAAATTTGAGGTTGTTTCTATTATAACGTAACTAATGAATTTATTATAAAATTGCATAGTCTCTATATGTGTCCGGGTTCTTAAATTTAAGATCCGGACACATTTTTTTCTTGCCATATGATTAAAAATTAGTTACATAGATAAATTCATTATTATCTTATAGGAAAATAAAAACATCGGAGAGATAGATATCCGTCTGATGAAAAGAAGGGGGCGAGGAGTTTGAAGGAAATTCAAGTCAAGGTTTTTGATAATGACCTTGAAAAGGCCATGCGTATTCTGAAAAAGAAGATTCAAAACGATGGCCTTTTTAAAAGGCTCAAGCTGAAAAAAAACTATGAAAAGCCAAGCGAGCACAAACGTCGCAAACAGCGTGAAGCCTTAAGAAGACAGAGGATTACAGCTTCTAAAAGATTCGGATAAAGGTCAAATAAAAATGAAACTTGAACCCGGTAAGAATGTTAATTTTTGCCGGGTTTTTTGTGGCCATGGAACTAATGGATCGCTATAGTAAATGTATAAAGGCCATGTATGGTCTTAGAAGGTTTGGAATTAAACTCGGCCTTTCAACCATCAAAAGCATGATGAAAAGCCTGGGGAATCCACAGAAAAGTTTTTTGTGCATTCATGTGGCAGGAACAAACGGAAAAGGATCAATTGCATCCTCTCTTGCCTCAATTCTTAAAGAATCAAACTACAAAGTCGGCCTTTTTACATCACCGCATCTTGTCCGATTTAATGAAAGAATACAGATTGACAATAAGCCTGTTTCCAATAAAAGCATTGTTGAAGCTTATGAAGCATTAAAAAATGTATCCTCAGGGAACCGAGAGCCGACCTTTTTTGAATATTCAACAGCAATGGCTTTTTACGAATTTGGGAAACAAAAAGTTGACTGGGCTGTAATTGAAACGGGAATGGGAGGAAGGCTTGACGCAACCAATATTATAAAACCTGCCCTTACAATAATTTCCAACATATCACTTGAGCACAGGATGTATCTTGGGAACACAATAAAAGAAATTGCAGGAGAAAAAGGCGGAATAATAAAAAACTACACACCAGTTGTAACGGGCGCCAGACAAAAAAGCGCTGTTTCAACTTTAAAAGATATTGCTTTAGAAAAATCTGCACCCTTTTACCGTCTTGGGGAGGATTTTAAGGTAAGAAGAAGCAGAAACAGAAACAATAAATTTACATATTATGGAATTGAAAACACATGGCATAATCTTCATACAGGACTACAGGGAGACTATCAGATCGACAATGCAGCCATAGTTCTCGCGGCTTGTGAGCTTTTAGATAAAAACAAGGCAGAAATTCCTTTAAACAGCATACAAAAGGGTCTTGAAAATAACCACTGGCCAGGAAGGCTGGAAATAGTATCTGATAATCCCTTAATAATTCTTGACGGCGCACACAATTTAATTGGCACAAGAAAACTTGTAAAATATCTGGCCAAAAACCTTTCCAGAAGAAAGATAACCCTTGTAGCAGGGATTTTAGATGACAAGCCTTATTCTTCCATGATCAAAACACTTTGCTCTGTCTGCCACAGGGCAATATTAACCCAGCCAAGGATAAACCGTGCTTTGCTCCCTGAAAAACTCTACTCCCCGGCAAAACAGGTGATTTCAGATATAAAGATAATCCCCAAAGTCAATGATGCCATAAAATACGCCATTAAAACCACACCAAAAAAAGATGCTATCTGCATAGCAGGATCACTTTACCTGGTCGGCGAAGCAATTGAATATTTCGAAAAAAATCCTGCCTAAAAGCCGCAAAAATAATCTTAGTACCACAGCTTCATAGCCTGCGCTTTGCGCCTCCGGCAGAATGGAGCGTTTTTCAAAGGTCTTTTATCATTCTTGACTTATAAACGTAAACATACTATTTATTTGGAAATTTGTGCGCCCGTAGCTCAGGGGATAGAGCGCCAGCCTCCGGAGCTGGAAGCCGCTGGTTCAAATCCAGCCGGGCGTACCAACCTGCGCACGTAAGCATCTTTAAGCAGAAGTGAGTGTTTTTAACACATCCTTTTTCCCCACGATTCCCACTATCTTCCCTTTATCCAACACAGGAAGAGTATGGAAATTCTTGCCCACCATGAGGGCAGCTACCTCCTCGATACTCGTCTCAGGCCGAACGGTGACAGGATTTGGAGTCATGGCATGGGCAACGGTGGTAGCTGCTATCTTCTGAGCCTCTCTTTCGAGCTGCTTTATAGAAGTCAAGGGAATGAACCCATCAAGAATGGTAAAAAAGGATGGAATGGGAAGCTTTTTTTGCTGCGCGATCAGGTCGCTCTGGCAAAGGATCCCCACCAGCCTTCCCGTTTTATCCACCACAGGGACGCCGTTGATACCTTTTTCCAAAAGGAGCTTTGTGGCATGAGCGATCTCCGTCTCGGGCAAGACAGTGATTATATCTTCTGTCATGATATCTTTTACCTTAAGCATGGGTAACCACCTTACTATTAAATTGAGCGTTTTTTTAGTTTAGAGACTTAAGTCCCCATAGTCCATGATGACAGGTATCTTTTCTGTTCAGCAGTCAGATTATCAATAGCGATTCCCATTGCTTCTAGTTTTTCTCTGGCGATTTCCATATCTATTTCTTCGGGCACCGGATAGACATTGTTTTCAAAAGACTTTTTACTTTTTACCATATATTCTATGCTTAAAGCCTGATTGGCAAAGCTCATATCCATAACACTTGAGGGATGCCCTTCGGCAGCCGCAAGATTTATAAGCCTGCCCTCGCCAAGAACATTTACAATCCTGCCATTTTCAAGAGTATGTTCCTCAACAAAGGGCCTTATTGCTCTTACAGCCTTTGTAATGCTCTTTAATCCCTCAAGATCAAGCTCAACATTAAAATGACCGGAATTCGCCACAATTGCGCCATTTTTCATAACCTTGAAGTGACTTTTTCTTATAACATTTATATTACCGGTAACAGTACAGAAGATATCGCCTATACTTGCCGCCTTATTGATCGGCATCACGGTAAAACCATCCATGACAGCCTCAAGAGCGGCAGTAGGATCAACCTCGGTTACAATAACATTTGCACCCATTCCTTTGGCGCGCATTGTAAGACCCCTTCCACACCACCCATAGCCGCAAACAACGAAATTTGTTCCTGCAATCAGGCGGTTTGTTGCGCGTATGATTCCATCCATAGTGCTCTGGCCTGTACCATAACGATTATCAAAAAAATGCTTTGTCTTTGCATCGTTAACAGCTATGATAGGATATTTTAAAACTCCGTCCGCAGCCATGCTTCTGAGCCGGATAATTCCGGTAGTGGTTTCTTCAGTGCCTCCCTTCACCTGGTCTGCAAGCTCAGGTCTTTCCGAATGAATAGTAGAAACAAGGTCAGCACCATCATCCATTGTATACTGGGGGCCGGCATCAAGGACTGAATTAATGTGCCTGTAATATGTTTTATTATCCTCACCCTTTATGGCAAAAACAGGAATCTTGTCATTCTTTACGAGAGATGCTGCCACATCATCCTGTGTGCTTAGAGGATTTGAAGCGCAAAGAAAAACATTGGCACCTCCTGCTTTTAACGTTTTCATAAGAGATGCTGTTTCGGTGGTTACATGAAGACAGGCAGCAAGAGTCAAACCTTTTAACGGTTTTTCCTTTGCAAACCTTTCCTTTATACGGTTCAGAACAGGCATACTCTGGTTAGCCCATTCAATTCGAAGAGCGCCTTCCTTTGCAAGTTTTATATCCTTAATATCGTAATCCATTATATATTATTTTCTCCTTTATATACCTGCTTTTTCTCTAATAATATCTTTCATATTTGTTCTTTCCCATGTAAACTCAGGATCATTCCGGCCGAAATGGCCATATGCAGAGGTCTTCTTATAAATCGGCCTTAAAAGATCAAGGTATTCAATTATCGCAGCAGGCCTTAAATCAAAAACCTCTCTGATTATTTCTTTAACCCTGCATTTGGATATGACCCCTGTACCCATAAGATCTACCATAACAGAAACCGGCTCAGCCACACCTATGGCATATGCTATCTGCACCTCACATTTCTTTGCTAAACCTGCTGCAACAATGTTCTTGGCAATATGTCTGCCCATGTATGATGCGCTGCGATCAACCTTGGAAGGATCCTTTCCTGAAAAGCATCCGCCGCCATGGCTGCCCTGACCGCCATATGTATCAACAATGATTTTTCTGCCGGTAAGGCCGCAGTCACCCATAGGACCGCCAAGTACAAACCTGCCTGTAGCGTTAATAAAATATCGGGTACCTCTGTCTCTCATTTCTTCTGGAATAACTTTTTTTATGACTTCTTCTATGATAGCCTCTTTCAAATCTTCATATTCCACATCCGGCTTGTGCTGGGCAGCTATTACCACCGCATCAACCCTCTTTGGCGTACCATTTTCATATTCTATTGTAACCTGTGATTTTCCGTCAGGCCTTAAGAATCCAAGAGAACCGTTCTTTCTAACCTCTGCTAAACGGCGGCACAGCTTGTGAGCATATATTATGGGCATAGGCATTAACTCAGGAGTTTCATCGCTTGCAAAACCAAACATAAGCCCCTGATCTCCTGCACCCTGATCCTTGAACAGGCCTTCGCCTTTATTAACGCCCTGAGCGATATCTGGTGATTGATGGTCTATGCTGGTAATTACCGAACATGTCTGCCAGTCAAAACCCATCTGGGAAGAATGGTAGCCTATATCACGAATCGTTTCCCGAACAATCTGAGGCATATCAACATAGCACTCGGTTGTAATTTCGCCGGCGATAAAAGCAAGACCGGTTGTTACAAGAGTCTCACATGCAACCCTGCAATTTTTATCTTTTTCGATAATGGCATCAAGAATGGCATCTGATATGCGGTCGGCAACCTTATCGGGATGCCCTTCAGTAACAGATTCCGAAGTAAAAAAGAATTGTTCGTTGCTCATAAATTTCCCCTTTGTTTTATATATTATTTAAAAATACTTTCTATGGAATAAGTATCATGTTGTCTATAAGACGCGTTTTTCCCACCTTGACTGCAAGAGCCATTAAAGCTTTCCTGTCTACTTTTTTCACATCAACAAGTGTTTGTGGATCACAGATAGCAATATAATCAATTTCAGTGTCTTTGCAAGACGTTATCATTTTTAAAGCAGAATCTATAATTTTTTTCGAATCAATTATTCTACTACTTATAAGATTCTGCGCATGTTGCAGCGATTTGTAAAGACACAATGCTGAATTTCTCAGCTCAGGAGTCAGATAAACATTTCTCGAACTCATGGCAAGGCCGTCAGGCTCCCTGACCGTTTCAGCCCCAATTATTTCAATATCGAAATTCAGGTCGCAAACCATCTGACGGATTACAACTATCTGCTGATAATCCTTCCGGCCAAAAACGGCAAAATGAGGTTTAACAATATTAAATAATTTTGCAACAACAGTTGCAACCCCTGAAAAAAATGTTGGCCTTGAAATACCGCAAAGACGATTTGGAAGTGCTTTAAGATTTACATGTGTCTGAAATTCCTTTGAATACAATTCCTTATAATCCGGAGTAAAAACCACATCCACACCATTTTTTCGGGCAAGCTCAAGATCTCTTCCAAGATCCCTGGGATAATCCTCAAAATCTTCTCCCGGAGCAAATTGAATCGGGTTTACAAAAATGCTCACTACAAGGCTATCTCCGATCTCTCTACCTTTCCTTATAAGAGAGAGATGCCCCTCATGAAGATATCCCATGGTTGGAACAAACGCAATTGTCTTGTCAAGGCGACGCATGCGGTCGGAGTATTGCTGCATCTTCTTTACTGTGGTGATTACTTCGATAATCTAAACCTCAAAGGCGGCCTCGT
>VMSQ01000120.1 GCA_013792055.1 Desulfobacteraceae bacterium | reverse complement strand
TCATGCTTTTGTACTGTTCTTCCCAATTTCCAATTTCAACTTTCAAGCCGTGAACGGCTACAATTAAACAAGCAATTTTATGAAGAGGACGGTCAGGATACCTGCTGATAAAGGTGTCATAAACCAGCCCACAGTAATTTTGGTGACAACTTTGGCACTTACGGTACGCAATCCTCCCACGATACCAACACCTACTACAGCGCCCACTATCGCCTGAGATGAAGAAACAGGGACGCCAATTTGAGTAAAGATATGAAGCGTAAATGCTGTCGCCAAAATGGTAACAAGGGCAGAGAACGGATCCAAAGGCGCAATCTCTTTGCCGACAGTTATCATAACTTTTTTGCCATAAGTGATAACACCAAGGGCGATGCTGAGGCCACCAATCAATGAGGCCATTCCAGCAGACAGGAAGCCTGATCCCACATAAACGCCGGTCACAGTAGCTACATTATTTGAACCTAAAGTATAGGCGCTATAACAACCTGCCAGAATAATTCCAGTAGAATAAAGGTAGTTTAGGTGGGTAATGTTTGTAATGGTCTTATCCAGAACATATCTTAAACTTCGGTGAAGAAAGTATGCGAGGACGATTGCGCCTATAGGGGTGACTAACCAGCAGATGATAATTTTGAAAAGCTTGGAGAAATCCGCAGAGCCTGAGAGAATTCCAGCGCCTACAATTGCGCCGATAATAGCTTGAGAAGTTGAGGTTGGAATAGCAAGATAAGTGAGAATGGTCATGGTAATGCCGGACGCTAATAAGCAATAAAAAGCCTCTATAGTGAGAAGAGTGGAGAGTTCACCAACAGTTTCCATGCATTTTGGGCCTTCAAGGAGAGAGCCGAATAACACGAAGACCACTGACAGAAACATAGCTGTTCCATATTTTATGGCGCCTGTTGCGACACCTGTTCCAAAGATATTCGCAAAATTATTGGCTCCAAGGCTCCAGCCCATAAGAACACTGCTCAAAACCTTCCACATAATTTACTACATCCAAGTCCTGTTATCAGTTTGTTATCTACTCAAGAGCGGGTTATTTCATGCTCAAATTTATAATTTGGAGATGATCACTGGCTTCTTCAATGATATCACTTATAGCGCTAAGGCCTGATATAAATTCAGATAAGATTTTTCCATCCCAGAAATTGCTTATAGGTATTTTATGAATGTCCCTAATTAAACTGAATTTAATATCATCGATCTTTTTCTCATAAATTCTGATAGCCAGTGTTTTCTCTCTCAGGTCATCTCCTTTCAACATCGCCTCGAATGTTATCAAGAGCATTTCACAGATCTTGGAATTGAAATACGCGATTCTAATACATTCACTTTTTATCTGTTCGGGTATTTTTCCATCTAAGTAGTAAGGAGCCGTGTCTCCAAGCACATCAAAAACATTATCGACAATTTCAACATATCTGCACAGGTCTGGTCTGAGATATGGCAGAAAAGCACCTTCATATATTAATGAGATGATTTCTCTCCGGATAGAATCACCTTCACGTTCGAGATCTATTACATCTCGCATAAGATTCCGGTCGTCTTTTTCCATAGCTGTTCTGAACAAGTCACACGCAGCGCAGAGGAGTTGAATGTGCCTCCTCATATTGTCTGTAACTTTCCGTTCTTTCTTGCCAGGGGATAATATTTTTTCAAGAATCATGGTCACCCCTTGCCCTCATGATTAGAGCACCTGTCATGATGTCTATTAAAGCGATTACGCCAATAATTTGTTCGCTGTCGCATACAAAAATCCTTGCAATGTTCTTCTTTTCCATTATTGATGCGGCTTCATTTAAGTCCATATTCTTATCGATGCAGACCGCTGGCTTCGAGGCAATTTCTGAGACTAAAATATCTTTGGGATTCAAACTTTTGGCCAGCACTTTAAAAACTATATCTCTTGCTGTGATAATTCCATGGTTCAACTTTTCTTCTGGAAATCTGACCATTAACGCTCGAATTCGTCTATCGACCATTTTCTCAATTGCGTCATATACTGTTTTATCAGAGTCCACAGATTCTATTTTTGTTGTCATAAGTTCTTGAATTTTCATATTTTCCTCCGTTCTGTTATTCTAAAAAACCAGAGATTTGATAGAAACTGTTTCAAAACCTCTGCGTAAGTAATTTTGGTTTGAAAAAAAAGTCATAAAAAATGTTTTTTTTTCATCCTTATTTATATTATGATTATTATACTTTGTCAAAATATGTTAGCAAAAAGGAGGTAATATGAGCTTCCCTCATCTTTTTTCATCAGGGCAAATAGGAAAATGCCGTCTCAAAAACAGAATTATAATGTCGCTGTTCCCAACAAAATATGCGACAGAGAACAAAGTTAATCAAAAGATGGCTGAGTTTTACAGGGCGAGAGCAAAAGGCGGAGTCAGCCTGATTGTCCTTGACTGCCCATGTCTTGACTACCCAAGAGCATACAAGGGGCCCCATGAACTTCGTTTTGATCAGGAAGAATATGCCTCAGGTTTAAGCGAACTAATAAATATTATTCATAATGAGGGCGCCAAGGTTTTTATGCAGCTCAATTATCCAAAGGAAAGATCATTCACCAAAGAAGTGCCCGGGGCAAAGAAAAAAGGGGATAAATGGGTCGCACCTTTAGCAAATTCCATGTCTCTTGAAGATGCTGACGAGATTCTTGAGATAATGGCTCATGGTGCAAGAAAAGCAAGAGAAACCGGTTACGATGGAGTTGAAATTCAGGCAAGTTATGGCGATCTAATTGCTCAGTTGCTTTCACCAGCTCTTAATAAGCGTGATGATGAGCTTGGAGGATCCCTGGATACCCGGGCACGGTTTTTGACAAGACTGATAACAAAGGTGAAAGATGCGGCAGGAGAGGATTTCCCCGTAATGGTAAAACTGGTTTGTGATGAGTTTATTTCCGGCGGGCTGAATATTTATGATGCCCAAAAAGTTGCTTTGCTTGTGGAAAATGCTGGAGCTGATGCTATAGTGGCTAATGCAGGCAATAAATCTACAAAATTTGTTACGATCCCAACTCATGAGAGCCCACCCGGGCCTCTAATTCATCTTGCTTCTCAGATAAAAGACAAAGTCCATATCCCTGTTATAGCTATAGGAAAAATAAACACCCCTGATCTGGCTGATGAAATTATTAGAAAGGGCGATGCTGATTTTGTCGCTATTGCCAGAGCGCTTGTTGCTGATCCTGATTTTCCAAGAAAAGCAGAAGCAGGCATGACAGATGAAATCAGGGGCTGCATATATTGTCTTGAAGATTGTGCAGAAAAAGGTGTGTCCGGTATCGGCAGGTGTTGTACAGTAAACCCATTTGCCGGGCTTGAATATTTATGGAAAGTTTCGCCGGCTTCTGAAAAGAAAAAAGTCCTTGTGATAGGTGGAGGGCCAGGTGGTATGCAGGCTGCCATATTAGCAGATCAGAGAGGGCATGAAGTTGAATTGTGGGAGCAGAATCAGCTTGGGGGTCAGGTAAGACTTGCCAGCAAAGCTCCTTTTAAGGAAGAAGTGTCTGAGGTTTTGCGTTATCTTAAGTACTGTCTTGATAATAGCAAAGTCACTGTCCATACAGGACATCGGGCCGGGGCGGATGAGATCATCTCCTTTGCTCCTGATGTAGTTATTGTGGCAACAGGTTCTCGCGAAGGGGGATTAGATATGCCTGGGATAAATTCCGACATAGTTGTTTTTGCCAGGGATTTATATGAGCAGGAGTATGATTTGGGCCGAAGGGTAGTAATTATCGGTGGCGGTGATATTGGCTGCGAAACAGCTGATTGGCTGGCTACACCTGATAGGCAAGTAAGTATTGTGGAAATACTGCCTCAAGTGCTTTCCAAGATGAAGAAGATACCCAGAGAGAGACTTTTATCACGACTATCTGAAAAAGGAGTAAAAATATTTACGGAAACTCAGGTCACTTCTATAGAAAAGAATAGAGTTAACATGGTAAGGAAAGATGGCGAAAAATTTATTATAGAGGTAGACAATGTGGTAGTTGCTATTCAGCCCAAACCGGAAGACAGCCTCTTAAAAGAACTAAAAAATAAAATTAAAAACGTAATTGCTGTTGGCGATGCTAAAATGCTTGGGAATATTGGTTCAGCTTTAAGAAGCGCTATGGAGGCAGCCCTAAAGATATAAAAGGAACTTCCTATACTATTAATTCAGATAGAACCTCAGAGGCAGAATACTTTTCATGAATTGCCTTAGTAATTGTATTAAATCCTTTTTTGTCTCCCAGCATAATACAGCCGATAATTCGGTCATTATTTATGACTATTTTCTTATAGGTTTTTTCATCTTTGATTATTTTGGACTCAAATATATTTTCAGGATCTATATTACCTGCTGAAGCCAGGTCAATCCCGGCTAACTTCAGAATATTAGCCATAGTAGTCCCTTTATAGATGATATCCCCTCCTGCCATGTTGGTTCCTGCAATTTTTCCCTGCTCCATGGCAGCCGGCCAGATTCCATAAGATTTTTCTTTAAACTCAGCTACATCACCCGCTGAATATATATCGGCCTTTGTTGTACGCATATGTTCGTCGACTTTTATTCCTTTATTGTGTTCCAATTCTAATGCATCAGCCAGCTCTAAGTTCGAACGTACTCCAGCTGAAATAATTATCATATCTGCGGCAAGGACTTCCCCTCCTTCAAGAAGAACACCTTTAGTCGTCTGATTATCACCAATTATTTCAAGTGTTTTAGCTCCAATCCTGAAGGAGAAACCCATTTCTTCCAATATTTGCTGGAGCCTGAAGGCACCGTCCGCATCAAGCTGCCTTGGTAATAGCCTTGGGGAAAATTCAACTACTGTTACTTTTTTACCTAGTTTTTTTAGAGCATTGCCAGTCTCAATGCCTAATAACCCGCCTCCGATAAGAACCACGTTATTGGAATTTTTAGCATGGTCTGAAATTTCATGTGCATCCTTAATTGTCCGCAGGGTAAAAACACCTTTCAGATCATAACCCTTTATAGGGGGAACAAAAGAATGACTTCCTGTAGCTATAAGGAGAAGATCGTAATAAAATTTCTGTTTATTTTCCGATACAACCATTTTTTGTCGGGGCTCTGCTCCAACAATTCGAGTCCTTAATTTAAGATCAATATCATTATCTTTAAACCAGTGTTGTTTTTTTGCTACTAATGTCTGCTCAGAAATATCGGCAGAGATATATTCATTCAGCCTAATACGGTAGTAGAAAGGCAGAGCTTCATCAGTTACAATTGTAATTTTCCCTTTGGCATCATGTTTGCGGATAAATTCTGCAGCAGTTGAGCCAGCGACCCCGTTGCCGATTATTAAATAATTTTTCATATCAATGCCCTAAGGCTTTTACTCACAGAGATTTTTAAAAGAGTTGCCTTCCAGCCATTTTTTAACGAAATTCTTTGTTAAGCTAATATTAATTTCCGCTTTTTCTGAAGACTTATTTAGAAGCTCCATTATCTCATTCACTTTATCCTCGTTTTCAATAAGGGCATAAATCTTGATACTTCGATTGAGATAGTTAACTGCGAGTTCGTATTTGTCCTGAGTGTAATATACAGTTCCAATTGCAGCAAGATCATCGGCAATGCCTTTGATAAATCCTGAAGATTGATCAGCAGATAAGGCTTCTTTAAAATATTCAACAGCAGTTTCATGGTGCTTTGTTTCAACCATAAGTTTGCCTAAGGCAAAGTTAATTGCCGCGATTTCTGAAAAATTTGCAGGGGCAACCTTATTAAGAGCTCTTTTTAATATATCTTCGGCTCTTTTGAATTCGTTTTCCCTGCAGAGGAGGATCCCCCGGTTTTTAAGCAATGTTACAGAAAGTTTTTTATTATTTTTTGCTAAGCTTTCCGCGAGGCTTAAAACATTAGATGCTTCTTCAAGCCTGTCATCTTCTATTAATGCGGCGCTTTTGTTTGAAAGAGCCTGAACAGCGCCCTCAGTGTCTTTAATATATAAAAATATACGGCAGGATTCATCGAAAAATTGTATGGCAGAAGAAATGCAATCAGTTGCTCTGTAAACATTACCTACGCTGTTCATACTTATGGCAACACCTCTTAAATCGTCGGAAAAGACAAACAGTTCATGTGCTCTTAAGAAGTGCTCTAATGATCGTTTGTAACATCCCTTATTATACAGGGACGTCCCTTTTTTGATTTCCTTAATACCTGAAATAGTTTTATCGGATTTTTTTATTGCATGATTACTTCCGGCGCATGCGGAGAGTATCGTTATGGACAGCAGAATAATTATTATACGGCATGTTTTCATATCGGATCTTTCCGGGTAAAATGTATTTTAAACCAAAATTTTATTCATTTCCTTATTTTCTTGACGTTGGCAGGAATTAAAAGAGCGAAACCTGAGTTGTTTATACTACCATGAAATATGAAAGTCAAAACTAAACAAATATGCAGTGACTCAGCTTGTGAAATCGGCACTCCTGTAAGCTCGACTATCTTGAATATTGCATGAAAAAATGCACTTGGCGTTTTGATGCCGCGGTATTTTGGGATTAAGCATCTTTACTTCTGATAAGCGTATAAAACAGCTCGATACTTTTTTTATTGGGGCCAGGTCTCTTGTCAATTATCACTTTCCATGAAGTTTGCCCTTCTATCTTCCATAATACTTCTGTAATTTTTGCAATTATACTAGCCTGATCAGTTCCTGCTATGTTGATTATTTCAGTTTCATGAAAGGTTACAACATCGTCTTTGTGCATGCCTTTTTCAAGGCCATATAAAACTGATCCTTCTCCAATATCAATTAATGCGCGATTCAGGGCAGCAGATAATTTTGGCGCAACAGGTGATAAATCCCTGTAAATCTGTTTAGCCAGTTCATAATTTGTCATTTAAATAAACCTCCTTAAAACAATTACAATTACCATAACATATAATAAAATCAGTAGATAATAAAGAAGACAAAAGGGGTTATAAGAAAAAAACTCATAACCCCTTTTGTTATATGGCTGAGGGACAAGGATTCGAACCTTGATTAACGGGGCCAGAACCCGTCGTCCTGCCTTTAGACGATCCCTCATTAAAACATTATTTTATATCAAGTATAATAAAATTAATAATTGAGTCAAGTTAATTCAGTACTTTTTTCGATATAGATTGGTTTTTCAGCCGCTATATATAAATTCATAATTTGTCTGATTATTTGCTTTTTCCAATTAAGTAGTATATTTTAGGATAAATTAGTAAATCTAATTAAGTGTATTATGCTTTATATTTGCCATAAATACAATAGAATACGATTTGCTAAAATTGTATTGATGATTTACTTTCTATAAATAAAATAGTATTTAAAACTAGTAAAATAGGCAATAAATCAAAAAAATGCTGATCTTAATTCAAAAAATGCTGATAAACTTTTTGAGAATTACTTTTTGTGATAAAAGGAAAGGAATAGATTGGCCCATAGCTTAGAATTAAAATTAACAATTTAAATAAGTTATAAATATATTTCTTGTCATAATTTTAAATTAATTTCAATCGCACAAATCAAATATAAACAAAATTAACAGGTTAAAGTAATCACAATAAAAGTTCTTGACAATCTTTTTCAATTAAATTACTAGTGTTGGAGTTTTTTATTAAGTAGTAGTTTGCATTATATTATATAAATACAAATAGTTAGGAGATTACTTATGCCTTTACCAAAACGTAAAACGTCTAAGTCAAAGCGTAATTCAAGACGCGCTCATATTAAAGCTGTGGCTCCGAATTTAACCGCTTGCCCCCAGTGCGGAGAAACTAAAGTATCACATCATGTATGTCATTCCTGTGGTACCTATAAGGGGCGTACTGTTATAGAAACAAAAGAGGATTAAGATATGACAACGTCAACATCTGGACGCAGTCTCAAAGGTCTCGATCTTGAATCAAGGCAGATGATAATTGATACAGTAAGACAGCTTAGGAAACGCCTTCTTACAAAGGAAAAGATTCTTGAATTTGATAAAAATGAAATTTTTCCTGAAGAGACGATCCGTGAGTTGCTTGGTGAGAATATCGGCCTGCAGCTCCTGTTTATACCTGAAGAATACGGAGGTATAGGGGGAGGTGCTCGTGACTGCTGCGAGGTGATCCGTGAAATATCAAATATATGTTTAGGCATTGCAACAGGTTTTTTTGCTATTCAGCTTGGTTCAGACCCTATACTGGTTGGAGCTACCGAGGAACAAAAGCATAAATGGCTTGGATCTATTGCCGAGGGGAAATCTCTTGTAGCATATGCTGTTACTGAAGCAGGAGCCGGAAGCAACCTTGCTGCCTTAAAGACAAGGGCTGATCCTGTAACAAATGAAGCAGGTGATATTACTGGGTACAATATAAACGGCACCAAACAGTTTATATCGACAGGTGGATACGCTGATTTCATCACAGTTCTTGCTAATACACCTGATGGGCCGTCATTTTTTATTGTTGAGAAAGGCACAGAAGGTTTTGTTCAGGGTAAAGGCGAAGAAAAACACGGGATACGTGCATCAAATACATCGCCGCTTTCTTTTACTGATGTCTTTGTGCCTGTTGGAAATCTTGTTGGTGGTGTGCCTGGACAAGGGATGAAGCATGCCAACAAGGTTTTTGGATATACAAGGCTTATGGTTGCTGCCATGGGTCTGGGTGCCGGCGAAGCAGCTCTCAATATAGCTATCCCATATGCCAAGGAGAGAGTCCAGTTCGGATCCACTCTTTCTGAAAAACAGGGATATACACACAAACTGATCGTTCCAAATGCTGTAAGGCTTGAAGCTGCAGTAGCCTATATGGAAGAAGTTGCCCAGAGATTGGATTCCGGGGAAGATGACCTGCAGGTTGAAGGATCAATTGCCAAGTTCTTTGCCACTGAAGCCGCCAACAAAGCAGCTGATGATGCAATTCAGGCTCTTGGTGGTTATGGATATATTCGCGAATTTGAGGTAGAAAAGATAAAAAGAGATGTTAAGATTACCTGCATTTATGAAGGGACCAGCGAGATTCAGCAGAATATAATCAGTACGTTTCGTTGGAGAACTACAAGGAAAACCAAGGGCGAATATTACGGGGCTATATCTTCGGAAATGGAAGAATTGAATAATACCCTGAATGATGCCGGATGTAAATTCTATGGGCTTGCTGCCAGGGCTCTTAATGATACTATAATGCTCGTACATGATAACAAGCTTACCAAAAAACAAGATATTATGTTTGCTCTGTCCAACATGATGACACATGTGGAGGTTGGAGCAAGCATGGCGCGTAAGGCCAAATCACTTGTTGAAGCCGGTGATCCTAAGGCAGAAAAGACAAAGGCAATGTCAAGGATTTTTGCAAATGAAGTGGCACAGATCGTAGCTCATAATATGTTGAAGATACTGATGGGCTCTGGTGCTTTTGATCAGAAAACCGTCTCTGATTTTATGGAGGCTGTTTCTTATAATAAACTGCTTTGCAGCTATGAAAATGTCATTAAAGACATGGACATAGTTGCGGACATATTATTTGAGAGGTAATTATGTCTGATAAACGTACCGTTGTAGTTACAGGTGGTTCAAGAGGTATTGGACGATCCATTTGCCTTTCCCTAGCAAATCCGGACACACAAATCTATTTTAACTATTTTTCACCGGGTAACCCAGAGGCTGAAGAGGCTGCTGCTGCTGAAACTGAAAGAATGGTTGCTGAGCTGGGTAGTTCAGCAGCAAGCATGAGCGTTGATGTTGCCGCTGAAAAAGAGGTCGAAGCTTTTTTTGAGAAAATAGTTGATGAAACCGGTCGTGTAGATATTCTTGTTAACAATGCGGGCATTACCAAAGATGGGCTTTTGGTGCGCATGAACGAGAATGACTGGAATATGGTGTTAAATATAAACTTAAAAGGTGCATTTACCTGCACGAGACTTGCCGCAAAAATCATGATGAAGCAGCGCTATGGCCGCATAGTAAATATAGCGTCTGTTGTGGGCGTTAGCGGCAACCCCGGGCAGGCTAATTACTCCGCATCTAAGGCAGGGTTAATTGGGCTAACAAAAACAGCGGCAAAAGAGCTCGCCGCTAGAAATGTTACTGTAAATGCGGTTGCTCCTGGTTTTATAGAGACAGACATGACAGCAGCGCTTTCTGAAAAGGCAAGGAATGCTATGCTGAGTCAGGTGCCAATGGGTCGAGGTGGACAGCCGGAAGATGTCGCCGCTGCTGTTAAATTTCTGGCTTCAGATGATGCAGCATACATTACAGGTCATGTAATCCATGTAAATGGCGGAATGTATATGTGAAAGGAGAAAACTTAATGTCAGTTGAGGATAAAGTAAAAAAGATTATTGCAGAAAAATTAAGTGTAGATTTGAATGAAATCGTACCCGAGGCTTCTTTTGTGGATGATTTGGGGGCGGATTCGCTTGATCTTGTTGAACTTATAATGTCAATGGAAGAGGAATTCGATATAGACATTCCTGATGAGGATGCCGAGAAAATTCTGACTGTAAAAGACGCTATCGAATATACTCGTCAACGTTCGTAAATAAGAAAAAAGGTGACTAATGCCTGAACGAAAAGTCATGCTCAGGCAAAATCCAAATATCGAAATCCGAAATTCGAAACCCTGGCCCAGACCGTGTCTACAGATTAGCAGACTGATTCCCTGGCTTAAACCGTAAAGTGCGGTACATACCAGGGCAGGATAGCACGTAGCACCAGGGCGGGCAAATTCGAATACCAAATGACAAAAAAAACTAGCACATTGGAAATACGATGTTTTTGGCATTAAAAAATTCGTATTTTGGTCATTGTTTAGTATTTCGTGCTTCGAATTTCGAATTTATGACCGAAAACAGGGGTTTTCGGTCAGGCACTAACTAATTTAGGTTAAAGGAGGTTTTCTTGGGTAGACGGGTAGTTGTTACAGGCGTAGGACTAATAACGCCACTTGGTATAGGTGTTAATGAAACTTGGTCGGCACTGTGTGCCGGAAAGTCAGGAATAACTGAGATAACCAGGTTTGATACCAAAGATTTTTACACAAAGATTGCAGGAGAGGTAAAGGGCTTTAAACCAGAGGATTATCTCCCGAAAAAAGACGCAAAACGTACGCAGCTATTTATTGCCTATGCTGTTGCGGCTGCCCGTATGGCGTTAGAAGATTCGGGTTTGGTAATCGACAGTTCTAATGCAAATAGAACTGGAGTTCTAACAGGATGCGGTTTGGGGGGACTTTCTATAATGGAGGAAACCCAGAGGGTTATAATGACAAAGGGCCCCAAAAGGGTAACTCCGTTTTTTATTCCTATGATGATTGGGAACATGGCTCCTGGAATGATTTCGATATTTTTGGGGGCAAAGGGGCCCAATGCTTCAGTTGCAACTGCATGTGCAGCAGGAACGCATGCGGTCGGCGATTCATTCGAAATCATAAAAAGAGGCACCGCAGATGTTATGATAACAGGAGGTGTTGAGGCTGTTGTTACACCAACCTGCATCGCAGGTTTTAATGCTATGAAAGCACTGTCAACACGCAATGATGAGCCTGAAAAAGCGTCCCGTCCCTTTGACCGTGACCGTGATGGTTTTGTGGTTGGCGAAGGAAGCGGTATCCTTATACTTGAGACTCTCGAAGGTGCATTGGAAAGGGGGGCTCGTATTTATGCTGAAGTTTGTGGATATGGTATGAGCGGAGACGGATATCATATGAGCGCGCCTTCTCCTGATGGAGAAGGGGCTGCAAGGTGTATGCAGGCTGCTCTTGACGATGCCGGCATTTCCTATAAAGATATCGATTACATTAATGCTCACGGCACATCAACGCAGCTCAATGATCTTTATGAGACGAGAGCAATCAAACATGTATTCAAAGAAAAGGCTTATTCAGTAGCGATAAGTTCAACTAAATCTATGACTGGACACTTGTTAGGTGGTGCCGGCGGAATTGAGTCGGTTTTCACAACTCTTGCAATAAATGAAGATATTATTCCTCCGACTATAAATTTTGATAATCCTTCTGAAGAGTGCGATCTTGATTATGTCCCCTACACTGCGCGCAAGAAAAAGGTTGAAATTGCGATGTCCAATTCTTTTGGCTTTGGAGGGACAAATGGATCACTTGTTTTTAGAAAATACCATAATGAATAGCAACTCCGAATTTTGCATTCCCAATTAAATTTATTATTCCATACTCAAGTTTCGCCCCATCTGCTTATCAAAAAAGCATTTTTTTCTTGCGGATATATAAAGGTATTAAAAAATGTATAAAAATAAAACACCTATCATTATAGGCAGTGATCATGCTGCTTACCATTTAAAGGAAAAGATCAAGGCTTATATCATTGAAAGCGGCATTGAAGTTGAAGATGTTGGAACTGATAGTGAGGAATCAGTAGATTATACAGATTTTGGAATCAAGGTTGCCTCGGCCGTTTCAAAAGGTAAATATGAACGAGGAATACTGCTTTGCGGTACTGGAATAGGAATGTCTATGGTTGCCAACAGATTCCAGCATGTAAGAGCTGCTCTTTGCAGCGATCTTTTTTCAGCTATTATGAGCAGGCGCCACAATGATTCCAATATACTGGTAATCGGCGGACGTGTTACAGGAGAGGCTCTTGCAGTTGCAATGCTTGAAGCATGGCTTGAAACACCATTTGAAGGTGGGAGGCACCAGCATAGAATAGAAAAGTTTGATCAGATATAACAAAAGAGATCGTCAAATAGTTGAGTTGTCGAGTTGTAAGGGGCCTTGAACCAACTCGACCAGTTGACTATGTCTAAAAAAGGAATACTAATTGGATTTAAGAGATATTGCAAATATAGATCCTGATATTGCCGATGTAATTGCAAAGGAGATTGACAGGCAGAAGAACACATTGGAACTTATAGCCTCAGAGAATATCGCAAGTCGGGCAGTTATGGCCGTTCAGGGCAGTGTACTGACGAATAAATATGCTGAAGGATATCCGGATAAGCGCTATTATGGAGGTTGTGAATACGTTGATGTTGCCGAGAGACTGGCCGTCAAAAGAGCTAAAAGACTTTTTAGTGCAGCATATGCCAATGTTCAGCCCCATTCAGGTTCCCAGGCCAATATGGCAGTATATTTTGCGCTTTTAAATCCAGGTGATGCTGTTCTTGGCATGGCTCTTTCTCATGGTGGGCATCTTACTCACGGGAGTCCGGTAAGTTTTTCAGGCAGGCTTTATAATTTTGTTCACTATGGAGTAAAAGAAGATACTGGAAGAATCGACTATGAAGAAGTAGCTTTATTGGCGAAAAAACATAGGCCGAAGATGATTATTGCCGGTGCAAGCGCATATCCGCGTATAATAGATTTTGAAAAATTTGCTGAAATTTCTGAATCAGTTGGAGCTTATTTAGTCGTAGATATGGCGCATATAGCCGGATTGGTAGCAGCGGGTGTTCATCCATCTCCTATTCCATTTGCAGATGTTGTAACTTCTACAACCCACAAAACCCTTAGGGGCCCAAGGGGTGGTTTAATATTAGGCAAAACAGATTACAGTCGCAAAATAGATAGGCAGGTTTTTCCTGGGATACAGGGTGGGCCCCTGATGCATGTAATTGCTGCTAAAGCTGTTGCTTTTAAAGAGGCCCTTGGGGAATCTTTTAAGACATATCAGGTTAATGTAGTAAAAAATGCAAAAATCTTTGCAGAAAATTTAATGAAAAAAGGTATAAAACTTATATCCGATGGAACAGATAATCATATGATGCTTGCGGATTTGAGGAATCTTAACATCAATGGAAAAGATGCAGAGGAAGCCTTGGGCCGAGCAGGCATTACAGTCAATAAGAATTCCATACCATTTGAAAAGTTAGGTCCTTTTGTAACGAGCGGTATTAGAATCGGTACCCCTGCTATTACTACAAGAGGTATGAAAGAATCCGAGATGAAAATAATTGCGGGAGTTATAGTTGATGTGCTTCAAAGTCATAATAATGATAATGTTATTATTAGCGCTAGACAGAAAGTAAGCGAGCTTTGTAAGGCCTTCCCCGTAAATTAATTTCTAAGTAACCGGTTGCATAACAATGCGATATGGCTTATAAAAGAAAATTAGTAACTTCCGGATAAAATAATACATAATAAAATGTCAAATAATGATACGCGCCCTTCTTGGGAAACCTATTTTATGGATATCGCCCGCCTTGTGGCAAAGCGCTCAACATGTCGCAGGCGCGCGGTTGGGGCTGTTCTTATAAAGGATAAGAGGATCCTATCTACCGGATATAACGGAGCCCCCTCCGGACTTAAGCACTGTCTTGAAATAGGCTGTCTTCGTGAAGAATTGAATATTCCGTCTGGTGAGAGGCATGAGCTTTGTCGTGGCATCCATGCAGAGCAAAATTCTATTATTCAGGCTGCACTCCATGGAGTTTCCATAAGTGGTGCAACTCTTTTCTGTACTAATCAGCCATGTTCAATATGTGCCAAAATAATTATAAATGCCGGCATAAAAAAAGTTTGTTATCATTCGGGATATGCAGATACTATGTCAATAGAGATGTTTAAGGAAGCAGGTGTTGAACTAATAAAATATGAAAACCATTAAATACAGAGGAAATTCATGAAGTGTCCATTTTGTGGAGAAATAAATAACAAGGTAATTGATTCCAGGTTAAGCAGGGACGGCAATGTAATCCGAAGGCGAAGGGAATGTATTGACTGCAGCAGGCGATTTACTACATATGAACATATTGAAGAGATTCCTATTATGATTATCAAAAAGGATGGGCGTCGAGAAGTTTTCAACCGTGAGAAAGTAGGCGCTGGAATGAAGAGAGCCTGTGAAAAACGTAACATCAGCATTAATGTCATTGAAGAGTTTATTGAAGATCTGGAGCGAGATCTTAGAGAAACCGGAGAAAAAGAGATCCCCTCATCAGCTATTGGTGAAAGAGTTATGGCAAAGCTACATGAGATTGATGATGTAGCATATGTCAGGTTTGCATCGGTTTACAGAGAATTTAAAGATGTGAATGATTTTGTTTCTGAACTGAAAAACCTTCTAAGTAATCAGTAGGGTTATGGTGGGCTGATGAAAATCATACTTTCAATGACACTATTTTAATTGCAGATTTCGGAATGCGGATTTCAGATTTAAGGAATTCTATCAATTATATAAAAAATGATAGACCCGCCCGCCATGCATTAAATATGTCCTATCCATTTTGTTCATTATGCCCACAGGAACAAAGCGGCAAAACTAAGTCATGCGAAATAGAGGCATTGCGGGCAGGGCGAAGCGATACAACAAATCTGCAATCCGAAATCCGAAATCCGAAATTTTCAGGAACAAAAACAGGATCGCCTTGCAAAGAAAATAGTACAATAGAAAGGATGATTTTCATCACCCCCAGTATTATGGACGATAAGTATTTCATGAAAATGGCACTTGACCTTGCCAAGAAGGGACTGGGCTTTACATCACCAAATCCAATGGTTGGAGCGGTTGTTGTTAAAGATGGAAGGGTTGTTGGTAAAGGATTTCATGAGGCTGTTGGTGGAGCTCACGCAGAAGTCAACGCCATTGATGATGCAAAAACCCTGACGGAAGGGGG
>VMSQ01000107.1 GCA_013792055.1 Desulfobacteraceae bacterium | reverse complement strand
CATCCTTTAAAAATCTTACGCCTTTTTTGTCTATTCTGATGTTTTCAAAATTAACAAGTTTCATCTTTTCATTTATCTGTTCAAAAGATGGCGAAGAACCAGTTTTTTCATAGGATATTTTATACAGCTCTAAAAGAGGAAGAACTGTAATGTCAAATGCGCCCTTACTAATATAATTATAATAGACGCTCTGATGCAAAACATCTGCTAATTCAGGAGTAATATCTTTTAAAAAGCCTTTTTGATTAAGCCAGCTCACAGGAGTATTATCAGAATGACGATTAAGAATTTGTTCGAGTTCAGTCATCTTTGCAAAGGCTTGTTCAACTATTTTTTCTGCCTTATCGCGAGATACGTCCGCAATAGTTATATTTACAAGGGTCCCCATATGTGGACGAGTTCTGCTTATGGAATGAAGATTGTCAAGATATTTGCCCTCGGCTTGCTTAGCAATTAGAGCTGGGGCAGCTAATCCTAACCCGAATACCCCCATTAATTTGAGACAATTTCTACGGCCTACCATTTCTTCCTTACTTTTTTTAATGGAATCTTGTTGCATATTATCTCCCCCTTACAAGGTCTGTTACATATAAATGACCATCTGTCTGTATCTTATAATCGACTTATTAGTCAAGTAAAATTTAGTGCAATTACAAGTTGATTTGGCTTGACAGTTACGTATTTTTTTTGTTAAATAAGCAGCAATACGCCAAGTAAAAAAGATTGAGAATATTTGTAATAATAATATGGGAGGCAGATAGGGATGAAAAAGAATAAGATGGCATTATATATGGTAATAGCGAGCTTGATATTTTTATTTATAGCTGGCGTGGTATATTCACAGGATGATATTCAATCACTTGAACATGATATCTTTATGAATCGTGAAAGGCCTGCTGCTGTTTTTCCCCATACGCTTCATGCTGATGAGTTGCAGCTTGACTGTCTGGAATGTCATCACATTTACAAAAATGGTGAGAACATATGGGATGAATCTGAACTGTGTGATTGTACTGGATGCCACAGTCTTGAGGCAGATGGCAAGAAAATGTCGGCAATGAGAGCATTTCATTCCAACTGCAAAGAATGTCATTTGGAAAAAAATAAAGGTCCTTATACATGCGGCGGATGCCATCCCAAGAAAAAATAATTGAACTCAATAAATAATAATGGACAGGGATTTTTCCCCTGTCCATTATTATTTGCCTTACAAAAACCACCGACCAAGTGTTTTTTCTTGTATTTTTTATTTAAATCATTGTTGCAATAGCTTCAAGAGCCATAGAATAACCCAGTATGCCAAAACCTGCAATCTGAGCTGTAGCTATATCAGCAATCATTGACTTATGGCGAAATGCTTCCCTTTTGTAAATATTGGAGAGGTGAATTTCAATTATGGGAGCATCAATAATAAGAAGAGCGTCACGGATAGCAATACTCGTGTGTGTATATGCAGCAGGATTGATAATAAGCCCTTGGCATTTTCCCATTGCGTCCTGTATTTTTTCTACAATTGATCCTTCATGATTTGATTGAAATGTATCTACGGCAATTCCCAGCTTCTTGCCCAGTTTTTCCAGCTTCTTATTAATTTCATCAAGGGTTGTCTTTCCGTAAATGTCGGGTTCTCTTTTGCCTAACATATTCAGATTGGGGCCATGGATTACCAACACTTTCCGGAGGGTTTTGCGCTTGCTCATAATTATCTCCTCGTTATTTTAAAAGACTAATTGTCTTTTTGTAATCCTGAGTTCCAAAAATCGCTGATCCAGCTACAAATGCATCTACGCCTGCAATAGAAATTTCTTTTATGTTTTTTTCAGTAACTCCGCCATCTATTTCTATCATGGCAGATAATTTTCTTTCTTTAATCATTTTGCGAAGAGCCTTTATCTTATCAATTGAGTTCGGTATGAAAACCTGTCCTCCAAATCCGGGATTAACACTCATTATCAACACAAAGTCAACAAATTCAAGAATCCAGTCTAAGGACGAGAGCGAAGTTGATGGATTTATAGCAACACCTGCCTTTATTCCGAATTCTTTTATCAGTTGTATAGTTCTGTTTAAGTGCATACAGGCTTCAACATGGACAGAAATCAAGGTGGCCCCTGCTTTTGCAAAGTCAGGAATATAGAGATCGGGATTTTCAATCATCAAATGAACGTCAAGTGGAAGCGATGTAATACTTCTTACAGCTTTTGTAATTATAGGTCCCATTGTAATAGTTGGAACAAAATGACCGTCCATGACATCAACATGTATCCAGTCTGCTCCAGCATCTTCGACGGATTTTATTTCATCTCCTAATTTGCTGAAATCAGCGGATAGTATAGATGGCGCAATAATTCTCATTATAATTCTCCTTAATTCATAGTAATTTGCCACGGATTTTCACGGAATTACACTGAATTATCAAAATACTTTTCTCAACATTGCGAAGCATTCGATTTCGGATTGTAGATTGCGGATTTTGGATTTGCTGTATCGCTTCGCTCTACCATTTCACCACCGCAGTAATTTATTATTGTTTACAATTTTCAGTGAAACTCTGTGCCTTTCCGTGGTAAACTTTTACCTTAATTAAAACTATTTCAGTTTTGCCATGAATCAAAAACTTCAGTTTTAATCAGCTTATCATCTTCATACAGAAGAACAGTTGCATCTTTATTCCCCGGGATTAAACTCCAGATTTCTTCACCAGGTTTCATGAAACTATCGAAAATATCATTTGAAATTCCAAAACTGTTTAATCTTAAACGTATATGCTTTTTTAAAAATCCGTAGTTGAGCCTGTATTTAAAAAGGCTTACACCCTTTGTGCTGTTTAAATGTTTTTGGCCTTTTCTGCCTGCTTCCCTGTTTAAAGTAATATTAACATATGTTCCCTCAATTACTTTATGCCCAGATAAAGGCACCTGGTCTATAATTATATTTTCAGGTTTTTCTTCAATAAAAAGAAACTTTATTTCCCCAAGCAATAGATTAAAGCTCTCAATTAAAGCTATTGCTTCTTCAAGAGATTGCCCTTTGATATCAGGCATTTTATATGCATTTTGTCTAATACCTGCGCTGACGAGAAGGTTTAGAAATCCTCCCCGTGCGATCATTCTTCCTGGCGAAGGAAACTGAGAAATAATTTCATTTTTTTTTACATTTTCGCTATATGTACTAGATAGTTTGTTTAAACTCAAACCATTTTCTTCTATGATTAAGCGTGCTTGCTGTATTGAAAGTCCTTTTAAATTTGGCATCAAAATTCTTTTTGTACCTTTTGATATAATAATTCTTATATCACGCCTTTTCTTTATTTCAGAACCAGGTTCGGGCTCCTGAAAAATTACATGGTTTTTTGGTACGTTATCGCTGTACTCAGACCCTTTAATCTTTGTGTTAAGTCCAAGATCTGACAGCATTTCGAGGATTAACACTACATCCTTTCCGACAAGATCAGGGACGACAACTTTATCCTCGCTCTTAATTATAAACGTTAAGGTAAGATAAGCGCTTACCATTAAAATTAGAACAAATAAAATAAAGAAAAAAGATATTTTTGCTAGTTTTATGATATTTTTTTCCTTTTAAGACAGACTGAAAAAAAGCCATCCATATTGTTTATATGTGGAAAAGTTTTAAGATATCCGTTTTTATTAACAAGAGAACGTGCATTAAAAGGAAGTCCGTCAGGTTTTTTTTCAATAACAAACTCTGGATGCCTATTCAAAAAAACTTTTACAACCTCTTCATTTTCTTCAGGTTCTGTGCTGCATACAACATAAACCAAAACACCTGAAGGTTTAATAAGACAAGATATATTATCAAGAAATTTCACCTGGTTTTCTTTATAATATATTAAATTCTTTTTTGACATTAACCACTTGATATCCGGATTTCTCCTCAGGACACCTAACCCCGAGCAAGGTGCATCTAATAGAATACGGTCAAATTCGGCAATATAATTTTTGTCAAAGGGTTTGTCCAGATTGTGTATGCAGGTTTGAACAATTGAAATCCCCAGCCGTTTCATTTCAGACTCATACCGTAGAAGCTTTGCGTCATTTTTATCCATGGCTACAATTTTGCCTTTATTTTTCATCATCTGCGCGATATGGCCTGTTTTTCCACCCAAACCTGCACAAGCATCTAAAATGGTTTCACCAGGTTGTGGATTTAAAAGGTATGTGACAAGCTGCGCTGCTTCATCCTGGACCTGAAACCAGCCATGCTCAAATGCTTTAATTTTTGGAATAGGCAGCGTTGGTTTGAAAAACCAAACTCCATCAGGCGAATAACTTGTATAGTCAATTAGCTCTACGTCTGCTTTAAGAGTTTCTATCAGTTTATTTCGGGAGATTTTCAGAGTATTTGTACGTACAGTTATGGGCGGAATAGTATTTACTGCATCACAGAGCGCTTCAGTTTCTTTTAAGCCAAAATAATCAAGCCATCTTTTTATCAGCCATTCTGGAAATGATTTTGCTGTTGATAATGCTTTTACAGGATCTTTGTTACGATCCGGGAAGGGGACTTTTTTATAATCTTTTGCAGAACTACGCAATACCCCATTTACGAATCGAACAACTTTAGGTGAGGTAAATGACTTGGCTATTTCTACTGATGTATTTACTGCAGCGGATACCGGTATTTTATCTAAATATATTATCTGAAAGAGTCCAAGCCGAAGAATATTTAAAATATTCGAATCTATTGCATTTAATCGGGTATTAGAAAAATAGGCTATTATCCAGTCGAGCGTACCTCGTCGCCTGAGAACACCATATACCAGGGCATTAACCAAAGCACGATCTCTTCTTGAAAGATAATGCTCTTTATCACTCATATCTTCTTCTAATACTCTATCAAGAGTTTTTTGTCCTCTATCAAGAGTATTTAATATAAATAACGCAGTATTGCGTGTATAATCCACCAAGAACTTAGCTCCATTTCGTTCAGTATTTGGTTGAGTAGTTTGAGCAGGGAAATAGTCGACCAATACTATAGACTTTCAGATAATTAATTTCACAAGGCCAGAATGAGGAAGGCGTATTAGTTATACGTCGACGACCGATAGAGACCTTTGAATAACTGCCATTTTTCCGTGATGCGGCGTCAGGCTTCAAATTTTAATCCTCGAAAGACTCAATGTATTCCTCCGGTTAAAATTTTTGCCTTCCTTGCCTGACAAAAAAATGTCGCGTTCTGCAAAGGTCTCTGATAACGCAGTGAAATTAATTATCTGAAAGTCTATATCAGTTTAAAATCGTTCCAGGAGGTATTGAGCATCCGCGCAAAAAGTCTTTAATAGATAACTGCTTGCCTGATTCACTCTGAATTTTTAAAATAGACAAGGCTCCTTTTCCTGTTGCGATCCTGAGTTCATCTGTGAAGCCTTTTATTACTGTTCCGGGCGGGGCAGTGATATCCGTTGAGATCGGCTCGGCCGCAAAGATTTTGAGACGTTTATTGCCGTAAAACATAAAGGCGCCAGGCCATGGAGTAATTCCTCGTATAAATGCCTCAATATCTTCAGCAGGCTTTTTCCAGTTTATATGTCCATCGTTCTTTTTAAGTAATGGTGCATATGTGGCTTTTTTGTGATCCTGTGGGATAGGCTTTATTTCTTTAATCTCGATAGCTTTTATTGTTTTTATAAGAAGATCTGCACCAAGTTTTGCCAGACGGTTATGAAGCATTGCTGATGTATCATCCGGAGCGATTTCTAATTTTGCAGAAAGAAGTATATCGCCTGTATCCAAACCCTCATCCATAAACATTGTTGTCACCCCAGTCTCTCTTTCCCTGTTTATAATGGCCCACTGGATTGGTGCAGGGCCACGATATTTGGGAAGTAGTGACGCATGAATGTTAATTGAACCTATTCTTGGCAATTCAAGTATATTTTTTGAGAGAATATGACCATATGCTATCACAACAAATAAATCTGGTTCATGCTTTCGTATAATTTCTATAAAATTATCTGTCTTAATGGATACGGGTTGGATTACTTTATATCCTAAACTTATTGCAGTCTCTTTAACAGGGGTGGGAATTACTTTACGTCCTCGTCCCTTTGGCCGATCAGGCTGAGTTACAACTAATGCCACATCATAGTGGTTTTTGTGTAATTCCTTTAAGCAAGGGACAGCAAAATCAGGAGTTCCCATAAAAATGATTTTGAGCTTTCGATTATTCACTATTGTCTCAATTGCTTTTTAATACGTCTTTTATAAAGTTCTCTTTTTAATGCGCTTATATAGTCTAAAAATAAGATTCCATTTAAATGATCAATTTCGTGTTGCAAAACAATAGCGAGGTGTCCTTCAGCATCAATTCTCATGGGCTTGCCTTCTCTATCGAAACCTTCAACAAGTACGGATTCAGCACGTTTTACATCCGCCCTTAAGTCAGGAACGCTAAGGCAGCCTTCATTTTCCGATATTATACGACCATGGCTTTCGATAATTCTTGGATTTATGAGAACCTGAAGAGATTTTCCCCCTTCACTTGGGGATACATCGTAGATAATTAGACTTTTATCGAATCCTACCTGTATTGCAGCCAGCCCGGCACCTTTTGACTCATACATTGTGTAAGACATGTCTTCAATCATCTTCTGAGTTGTTCCATCTATATCTTCAATAGGCTTGGTAGGCTGTCTTAAAAAATTGTCGGGATAAGTTAAAATATTAAGCATTGGCATTATATCAAAGTTTCCAAAAATTATATATTTCTTCTTTGCTTAAGAATTTGCAATGTGTCAACACCTGAAAGCATTGCAGATATAAATCCAGCAATTATTATTGGAAATATTTGAATTGCATGATTAGCCAGAGTAAAGCCGGCAGCTTCCTTTGCTGAGACACCAAAAAGGGATAATGCGAAGATACCTCCTGCTTCCCATATACCCCAGAAACCAGGAACAGATGGTAGAGCTATAAAAAAACATATAATAATCATAACCGCAAATAATTCAAGATATGATAGCCTTATACCCGGGCAGCCAAGGGCCATGATATAGAAAGAGAAAGCTGATAGACCCCATATAATAAAAGAAAGACCAATACAAATGCATATTTTTTGGGGGTATTTAATAACGGAAAAACCAGTTGAGACATTGTCTAAAAAGCGTATTGAAGAATTGCAGAATTTTTGAATTTTATTTTTTGATGAAACGCTTTTCAATGAAAAAAAAGAGGGAATTTTATTTATTATTTGTTTTACAATTTGTCTGGTTGATCTGAAGCTAAAAAGAATGATTCCGGCTATAAGTATAATCATTAACTTGAAGATATTTCCGCCAATGGTAACCAGAGTTTCCCCGTTCAAATTATATTCCCCAAAAGAAACGCCAAGCTGGGGATCTATATCCATAGAGGCAAGAATCGCTGCAAAAAGGATGATAATAGTGACTGAGTCAAATACACGTTCAGCCACAACTGTTGCAAGACCCGTTGAAAATGGAACCTTTTCTTTTTTTTGAAGGATAGCTGGTCGTGCCACTTCGCCGACCCTGCCCGGAAGGATACAGTTTAACATAAATCCTATCATCAAAGGATGAAATGCCTTCCAGAAGCTTATTTTGCAGGCTGGTTCCAATATAATCATCCATCGAAATGTTCTTAATGCAAAACTTATAAAAACAACAAATACAGAGGGGAATATCCATAAATAATTAATTGATGCCAGGTAATTTAGAAGTTCATTTAATGGAACATTTCTAAAGGCAAAATAAAATGCAGTGATTGATATTACAATACCAAGCGCAAGAGAAATTTTTACTTTTCTTTTCATACTCTTAATATTGAATATTGACGATTGAATATTGAAAATTTAAGGAATTCTATTGATTTTAATGTCTTATCATGGATTAGCGTGAAACCTTTATCCGTTCGTTTTGGACCAAGGAGAACTACAATAAATATATCTGCAGAAATAGTTGTAGATTTAATGCTATCGATTCTATTAAAATGTATGAAAATGGGCAGTATAAGATGCGGCAAATTATTTTATTGGTATAAATTATACTGATACAGTATACTCAACCCTTTGAAAATCACACTAATCCGCGATTAACCATTTTAATTAAAATTATAGAGCGAAGCGATACCACAAATCTTCAATCTTCAATCTTCAATTCGGTTCCGGTTTATCCGGGTTGGGATAGGATCTCGCGTGCTTTAATTATATCTTTTTTGATTTGTTCCGATAGCTCTGAAATATTTGAGAACTTTTTTTCATCCCTTAATCTATCTATAAAGTTGACACGGATTTTCTGGCCGTAAATGTTTTCTTTAAAGTCAAGTATATGCGCTTCAACAGTAAAAATGTGATCATCAAAAGTCGGGCTATATCCGATATTTGCAACTCCTTTAAATTTCCCCCCCTTGCATTCAACTGTAACAGCATATACTCCGATTTTCGGGCTCAGTTCATCATATAGTTTTATATTGGCAGTGGGGAATCCAAGGAGTTTCCCCCCCCTGTCACGTCCTATCTCAACTTTACCTCTTATCTGGTAATACCTGCCTAATAGTTTTTGGGATTCAGCAACTTTTCCAGCCAGGACCAGTTCACGTATTCTTGTGCTGCTGATTCTTTCAGCATGGGTGTTTGATGTATGTAACTCGTCGATTACGATTACTTCAAAATCATATTGATTTCCCAAAGTTTTTAGCAGGTCCAGATTCCCCTCACGATTTTTCCCAAAGGTATAATCTTCTCCAACAACAATTACCTTAATCCCAATGCGTTTGACAAGAATATCTCCTACGAATTCTTTTGCAGAGATGGCTGCAAACTCATGTGTAAAAGGGATGCAAATAAGAACGTCGATGCCGGCCTTTTCTATTAGTTCTGCCTTCTGTTCATAAAGGGTAATAAGAGGGGGATGACCATTATTTTTTAATACTCTGATAGGATGAGGTTCAAAAGTCATGGTGATTGATGTGCCAGTAAGCTCTATAGCTTTCTCAATCAGCTTATTAAAGAGAGCCTGATGACCAAGGTGTACACCATCAAAGTTGCCTATCGTAATAACAGCATTTTTATATGGTTTTGTTATATTATTTATATCTTCAATTATTATCATTTCTAACTTTCCCGCTTAATAATGAACTTGACAAGAATAAAAAAGAATATGTATAAAATGCTTTCCAGATAAAATCAACCCTTTTGCTTTTTTAATTTATCATGATTTTAGACGGCAAAGTAAAAAGCCCCAGTTTCAAGGCACGCAAATCCTAAGGAGAGAGACGTACTTATAGCTACGTCGCAACGAGAAAGGATGTAGCGCAACGCAGAAAATGGACTTTTTACGAAGCCGTTATGATTATGCCGAAGTGGCGGAATTGGTAGACGCGCTAGGTTCAGGGCCTAGTGGGTGTATGCCTGTCCGGGTTCAAATCCCGGCTTCGGCACCATCTTAAAAGAATTAGCCGCAATGCTCAATAGGTTGCGGCTTTTTGACAAAGCTTCTCTCCTAAACTGACCGCTGAATGCTGATCCCCGGTACCTGAATTATTCATGCTTTATAGATTATTAGCTGACGCTATCATAATTATCCATTTGATTTTCATTCTATTTGTAATTTCAGGTGGATTATTATTGCTCAGGAATAAAAGATGGTCGATAGTTCATTTGCCGGCAACCTTTTGGGCGGTAATCATCGAATTTAAAGGTTGGATGTGTCCACTTACACCACTTGAAAATTGGTTTCGAGAAAAAGGAGGAAATGCAATTTATCAAGGTGATTTTATAGAGCACTATTTACTTCCAATAATTTATCCCGCAGACTTAACAAAAGAGCTACAAATAATTTTTGGGTTATCTGTAATTATTATTAACATAGCTGTATATATATGGGTTCTTAAAAAAACTCGCGTTAAAGTGTAGATTTAATCGGAAGAAGAATGAGGTAATTGGCATGGATGATGTCCGATCAACAAAATTTCTGGTGTCCAGCCCGTGGTTCAAGCCGATTCTTGGCGGACTCGGTGTTGGTCTGCTCGGGCTTTTATTTTATTTTATTTCTCCCTTTTGGTCATCTACCGGAAAACCCGAAGTCATTTCCGTTGGCGGGTTTTTGGCCAATACTATTGCCTGGGGAGAAAAGGTAATCCTGAGGGACAACTATCTATTATCTGGTATCCCTCCCATCCTCAGGTACTTGATATTAGGGATTGTCCTTGGTTCTTTCCTTGATTCTGTGTTGTCAAGAAAACTCACCTGGAAAGGGTTTAATGAACAAAAGATCATGAAGAACGACTTTCCGTATGATATCGGTGGCGGCATCCTGATCGGGTTTGGAGTTCTGCTGGCCAATGGGTGCGTGATCAAACATTTGCTTGCCGGGGTTCCTGGACTGGATATTGCCAGTTTCGTTGTAGTAGCCGGGATTATCATGGGAATGTGGTTGGGACTTAAGATCGTAGGAGGGTAGATACATGGTAGGAAATGTGTCTGTTCTGTTGCTTGGGATGGCCTTAGCTGTTGTAGTAAGACGGTCCAATTACTCGATTCCGGGGGCGGTCAGCGACGTTTTCATGACGGGCCGCTACTATCAATTAGCTGGAGTACTGGCCAGTATTTGCGCTTTTAGCCTCGTGAATATTTGGGGATATGAACCATGTCCCACCTGAGCTGATGTCGGCTGGGGCGGTGCCCCGGGATTACATAGTCTGGTGGGTGGAGTACTTCAGGGGATTGGTTATGTGTTGATTGCCGGCTGACCTCTTGCTACGCTGGTCCGCCTGGGAGGCGGCGTTAAAAGATACATGGTAGCGGCCGGTGGCTTCTTGATAGGGATTATCCTCTTTGCTCAACTGGCAAACCCTGTTCATAAAATATTTGATCCGTTACAAGTTGAAAAGTTTGTTTCCATAAAGCAGCTTTTCTCTACAAAGACTCTTGAGGGCGTTCCCGCAAAGATTTCTGATCTGACAATAACAACTATAGAAGGCAAACAATTCACGTTAAGGGAACTGACCGGTCAGAATCAGCTGGTAGTGGTCAATTTCTGGGCTTCGTGGTGCAGTCCTTGCATAGAGGAAATGCCGCATTTTGAAAAGATTCATAGGGATTACCAAAA
The DNA here is from genome assembly GCA_013792055.1 of Desulfobacteraceae bacterium. GTDB lineage: Bacteria > Desulfobacterota > Desulfobacteria > Desulfobacterales > ETH-SRB1 > B13-G4. The sequence goes on along the minus strand of VMSQ01000107.1, from coordinate 3,989 downwards.
CAAGAATGTAACCTTTCTTGGGATTGCGACAAAAGATTCGCTGTCTGCTGTCAGAAAATTTATTGCTCAAAGAGAGATAACCTACAAAATAGCCCTGGATGATCAAGATAAGATAGCCACTGCCTTTGGCGGTGTGAGATTCTTACCAACAACGATTTTTATAGATAAACAAAACAATGTTGTAAAGATTCACAGAGGCTATTTATCCCAAAGAGAGTTGGACAAAAATCTAAAGGATCTACTACCCTAATTGAGCAATGCTCGGTTGATGTCTAACTTAAAGAATCCAAAGGGCTTTTAACAGAATCGATATCTTTTTCCATGACATGGGTATATATTTCGGTGGTTTTCACATCGGCTTGCCCCATAAAATTTTATATACTGCAATATCCAGGAAGAGTAAGACTGTGCGGTAAACTGTATGCATAGTGATAATATCGTAAAACTTCACGGACTTGATCCATTAAACGATGTTCTGGATTCGGTTTAAATTTTATCTTGCTTTCCATATCCCTACTGTATTATGTTGTTAAATCGAAAGGTTAACAACATATAAAAGAGTTAAAAAATTCAAGAGAAATATTTACCTTAGTTGGACTTAATATACAAATACGTGGAAACATTTTCCAGATATATAGTCCTATATCATGGAAAAATTTTACATTTATCAACACTGTTGGGCGCCGAATGGTAAATGTTAAAGGACACAACCTATGAAAACACAGAAGCTTTCGCTTCGGAAGATCGTTTCCTTCCTGAACAACCCAGATGAAGACGGTGGATTTTGGTTGCCGAACATTCAGCGCCCTTTCGTCTGGTCAGAAGAACAAATCTGCCGGCTATTTGATTCCATTCTTAGGCAATACCCCATTAGCACTTTGTTGATCTGGAAAACCAAGATGGGCGTGCGTCGCCGCAAGTTCATTGACAACTTCAGGGAAGAACACCGGCACCACCTAAGTGACTTCAAGGTGCCGGACGACGACAAGAAGAAGTGCCTTGTGTTGGACGGACAACAGCGGCTTCAGAGTCTCTTCATCGGACTTCGCGGCAGTTACGACGGTAAGGAACTCTTTCTCAACATTCTAAGCGGCGAACTCGCCGCCCCTGACGACGTGAAGTTCAAATTCAAGTTCCTTGATCCACAGTACGCCGCGTATCCCTATATCCGCTTCAAAGACATCGTATTCAGCGACGACAAGCCCCGACTCATTGCGGACGGGATTGCAACGCAGGCGAACCAACCACTGTCCACGACCGAGGCGGACAAAGTCAAAGACCATGTTGATCTTATCCGCGAGACATTCTTTAATGAGTCCGGCATCGGCTACCAGGAACTCGACAGTATTGATCAGCCAACACTATACAAAGAAGACGACGTGGTCGAAATCTTCATCCGGGCCAACTCCGGCGGTACCCGGCTGGGCAAGTCCGATCTTTTGTTCTCGCTCCTGACATCCAGTTGGGACGAGGCCGACGAGAAGATGGAGATACTCCTCGACGAACTGAATATTAAGGGATTCGACTTCACACGTGATTTTATTTTAAAAACGTGCCTGACACTACTTGGACAAGGGGCACGTTACGAGGTTGCCAAGTTCCGTAAGGCTGGCGTTCGCGAAGACATCGAGTCGAAATGGGACGACATCATCGCCGCCACGAAGGATGTTGCCGATTTTGTCGAAGGCAGTACCTTCATTCGGTGCGACAAGGCTTTGCCGTCCTATCTCGTACTAATTCCGCTTGTCTATCTTCGCTATCACTTCCCCGCCACATGGAGGACGAAGCAGAACGTTGAACTTTACCTGCTTCGCTCATTGTTGGCGGGGGCTTTCGGCGGCACGCCCGACCAACTCATTGACGACATCGTCAGTAAGATGAAGGAAGTCAAGACGTTTGACCTGAACGAAATATTCGGCGTCATCCGTTCGGCGGGGAGAAGCCTTGAACTGACTGAAGACCGCTTTTGGGCGATTGGGTACGGAAGCCAGAACATCCATCTGCTGTTCAATCTTTGGTATCGGGGCTTCAACTACACGCCAGCCTTTGTGGGAAACCTTCCCCAGATTGACCATGTTTTTCCGCAGAGCGCCCTGAAGAAGGTGAAGGCACCCAATCCAAACACAGGGATGATGAATATCATGAAATACCGGGAAGGTGATCGGAACCAACTCGCCAACTGTATGCTTTTGACCGCTGCCGAGAATGGGGCGGGCGGGAAGAGCGACACCTTACCCGATGAGTGGTTCAAAGACAAGGCCCCGGACTATCTGAACCGACATCTTATCCCGACCGATCCGGCGTTGTGGAAACTCGAACGATTTGAGGATTTCATCACAGAACGTAGGAAGCTGATCAAAGCCAAGTTTGGCTACCTGCTGTCAGTCCCGACTTCTTCGGCCCCTGTTCAACCGGATGCGAAACAAACATGATATTAAGGGAGCGCCCAACAAAGCAATCCAGCCGACTCATTACACTCGCGGCTGATTTTGACGTTCGCCCCCGATAGGACATATCATGCCCAAAAAAGGTGAAAGAAAATTAACGCGATGCTATGTGGACGAGTCTGTGCAATCTAAAGACGGATTTGTAATAACAGCATTTGTTTTAACGAATGGATTCTTCAATCGACAAGTCGCTAGAGTTTTGGAATCAGAGGGTCTGGTTCCTGGAAAGGATGAATTCAAAAGCAGCCACAGAATGGATGACAACCCTACTATGAGGACGGTCCGTCAACGGATATTAGCATTGGCTGGAGAGAAAACACGTGTATCCGTATTCATTGGCCCATATGATCGCCGGACAATTGGGAAACACAGCTTACAAGCCTTACAATCAACTTTAATTCGAAACGGGGTGCCTCCATATCATTTAAACGTATATTTTGATCAAGATATATTCCCTTCGGTTCGCGAAGCCACACGGCTTCATAAAATATTCCACTTTCTGCGCAGCGCGCGGATATATCCGAAAGAAGACTCGCGATTAAATCCTGGGATTCAGGTGGCAGATTGCATTGCCCATAGTTTCGGGCAGATCGTAAAAGAGGAACTTACCGGCAAACGTAAGATGATCGACATTGGTGGCCCAGATACTGGATATTCAAAAGGAACTGAAGCATCTTTAGGTTGGCACCTTCTCATGACATTACGTCACTCTCTCATGACACGACCTATGGTCTACAACGGCGAAAGGTACTCGATAGCGCCTGACCCCCTAATCCTTGATCCTGTTGCGGATGATCCTGTAAATTACGGACAAAATCCCATACTACTTGGTTGGGGAGTACAGGTTGCCCCGGAAGCAGGTGCCAACCTTCGCCTATGCGTTGAGCGAGCCCTAGGAAAAATTTGGTTGGGGTGCATTCATTGATAGCCATGCTGCGGCGAACCCCACATCGCACAGGATGCCAAACAGCTGGCGCCTGTGAATTTTGCGTTATGTAAGGATTAGCAATGCAACCTTTGTTTACAATTCATGCAGGAGAATATCTTGTTGGTTCCCATATTGAACAAGAATTAAGAGATAAGGATGGAAACAAATTTAATGTTTGGGTGCCGTCAAAAGATACAGGAATTGATCTGCTTGTAACGAATCATAATAATTCTAAAGTTGTATCTATTCAGGTGAAGTTTTCTAAGGACTTTCTTGTTACACATGGAAGACCTGAATATCAGAAAAAATTGACCTCATGCGGCTGGTGGACATTGAATCGAAATAAAATACATGAATCTCCTGCAGATTTCTGGGTTTTTGTTTTACACACTTTTAACCAAACAAACAGGCAGTATGTAATTGTTCCGCCAAAACAATTATCTGAAATACTTAATGAACTGCATCCAAATGTGAAATCTCTTCAAACTTATCTTTGGGTTACTGCAAGCAAAAAATGTTGGGAGACCCGAGGATTAAAGAAAAAGGAAACAGATTTGATTGTTGATGATAATTATAGAGGTAATGATAAAAGGAATTTTTCTGATTTCTTAAAT
>VMSQ01000183.1 GCA_013792055.1 Desulfobacteraceae bacterium | reverse complement strand
CTAAGAAAAACATCAAGTCAGGGGATTATGTAGTACCTGTTTCCATTGATATGCGCCCGACAGATAAGGTTCAACAAGAAGTATTCTTTAACCATGTTTCTTTTTTATTTTTTATAGTCCGCCCTGATGAAGCCGATCATTTCCCTGTTCTTATCAAATCGATCAAACAACAGCTTTATGACCAGGTCAAATCAGAGCTGCCCAGCAATTTTCAAGAAGCAAGCTTATTAATGCGAATTTTGCCTTTACCGATTCTAAGTAATATTATGCGACTGTATTTAAAAGGCCAAATTGCTTCATTCTCATTCTCATACGTTGGCGAAAGCGCTTATAGATCTTCAAACTTCATGGGTAAAAAGATATTGAACATTCTTCACATGCCGCGGGTTCCGGTCCCGCCGGGTATAGGTATCTTTTTTCACCGGTCTCAAAATAAATTGAATGCCGTCCTTTCCTTTTTAGAAGGCATATTGAGTGATGAAGAGGCAAATGAGCTTATGCATAGACTGCAATCCAGACTTGGTGCGAAATGAAGTATAAAAAAATAGAGTGCGAAGTGCTCGTCGTCGGTGGCGGTGTTGCGGGGATAGCTGCCTCTATCAAAGCTGCACGCGAAGGCGCAAGTACAGTTCTAATAGAAAAAAACAGTTTCCCAGGAGGAACAGGAATAACAGGCTTGCATCGTTTTATCTGCGGATTATATGCCAATACGGAAGATGTGCCTGATAAAATTCTCAACAAAGGAATTGCGTCGGAAATATGTTTCATGCTGCAAGAGCTTGCCCCCGAAAAAATCCCGCTGCGCATGGGAAAGGTATCTGTTCTGCCTTTTGCTACAAGCAACTTCATGTCGGTTCTCCGCTCATTGAGTGAAAAGGAAAAACAACTGGACATTTATTACGATACCAGGGCTGTCTCAGCCAAAACAGAAAATAATACTATTGTATCTGTAACCATCCAAAACTTGAATAAAAAATTCGATATTATTCCGCGCGTAGTTATAGACTGCAGTGGTGACGGAGTTATTATTAAACTGAGTGGTGCACGGTATAGAACAACTCCTCCTGACCAGCGCCAGCTCTCTGGTTATACATTCCGGGTAAAAGGCTTGAAGGATGTTGACGATATTCCGGCAGTGAAAGTGCCATATTATTTAGCTAAGGCTGTAGAACAAAAAAAAATGCCCTTTTACCTTAAGTACACAACATTTACAGCCGGAGATGATGAAGATGAAGGATACTGCAAACTCAATATACCTCCAGCAGGAATAATGGAAAGAGAAAAGCAGGCCAAAAAGGACGCCCTGTTAGTACACACCTATTTAGCCAGAGTTTTGCCCGTATTCAATAAGTCTTACATAGTAGAAATGTCACCTGAAGTCGTTGATCGCGAAGGTCCCCGTCTCTATGGAAAATATACTCTAACTGCAAATGATGTCATTAATGCACGAAAATTTCCTGACGGGATAGTAAAAAGCGCCTGGCCTATTGAGCTGTGGGATCAGCAAAAAGGGGTTAGATATCGATATCTCGGCCCAGGTGATAATTACGAAATTCCCTTGCGATGTTTGATCTCAAAAGATATTTCAAACCTTTACTGCGCCGGTCGCTGTATATCGGTTACCGCTGAAGCACTGGGGTCAACCAGAGTCATGGGGACCTGTATTTCTTTGGGTGAAAGGGCCGGCTATGGAGCTGCGCACTGGTGATATAGAACAAAAGATTTGACAGAAAATACTTTGAAATCGCCCCAAATTAGGTTTGCAATAGTTAATAATGAATATTGTTACCACAATAAAAAATGAGACAAATGGCTGCCTGGAGAAAACGGCTGTTATTGATGGAGACAGAAAGTTTTCATACAGCAAGCTTTTTGATGCTGTAAATTCCGCTTCAGCCGAATTGAAAAGTCTTGGGATCAGACCCGCCCATCGGGTAGCATTTTTGTGCGGTGACAGTATTGATTACATTGTTGTCAGCCTGGCCGTACTTTCTTTACAGGCTGTTATTGTACCTGTATCTGCCTCTCTTTCTCTGGACGAATTAAAACCGGTTCTTGAAAGAATTGATATTAATTTTCTGATCTTTGATAGGGCAGTATATTTTCGCGACAACTCTGACCGTATTTTTACCGGCAGCTTTTTTGAAAAAGTTTTTTTTCTATATAAAAGAAAAGCAAAGGAAGAACTTCCTGCTGATTATTATAAAATGAATCCAGCCTTCATCAGGTTTTCATCTGGAACTACTGGCACAAGCAAGGGCGTTTTGCTCTCCCATGAAGCCATTGTAAGTAGAACAGACGCTGCAGATAAGGCACTGAAAATTACATCAGGAGACGTTATAATATGGGTTCTATCTATGAGTTTTCATTTTGTTGTAACAATTCTGCTTTTTCTCCGTCGAGGAGCTACAATAGTTCTTTGCGGCGGCGGGTTGTTCCCTGAGTCATTGCTGGAAGGACTTACCATGCAAAGAGGAACGTTTATATATGCCTCTCCATTTCACTACAATATACTTACTAAATCCGAAATGTTTAAACCTGAACTGTTTACAAATATACGCCTTGCCATATCAACTGCAATGAAACTGCCTGATTATGTGGCTCGTGACTTTTATAGTAAATTCGGATTAGAGCTTGTAGAAGCATACGGCATTATCGAAGTTGGACTGCCATTTATTAACTGTTCCAACAATTCTG
>VMSQ01000182.1 GCA_013792055.1 Desulfobacteraceae bacterium | reverse complement strand
GGATAAAGCCTGAACTGGATCAAGCTTTGCCGCCCTTCGTGCAGGAAAGACACCAAAAACCAATCCTGTCAAAAGTGAAACGCCCACAGCAGTTGCCAGTGCCCAGAAAGGTATCAGGATAGGAAAATTTGGAAATATTCTCGCAAATAACAAGACGCCGGCAAAGGCAACAATTAGTCCTAAAAAAGCACCGGTTATAGATAGTATTATAGATTCAGCCAGAAACAGAAGCATGATCTGATGTCTTGTTGCGCCAAGCGCTTTTATTAGTCCGATCTCTGTTGTGCGCTGGGAAACAGCGATCAGCATTACGTTCATAATGAGTATGCCTGCCACTGTCAGACTGATTGCTGCAATCCCTGCCACGGTAAGGGTAAGAGCGTTTAAAATCCGGTCAAAGGTTGATAGTATAGCATCCTGGGTAATTATGGTTATATCGTCTTCTCCATCGTGTCTTTCACGAATGGTTTTTAAAATTGCTTCTTTGGCTTTTGGAATAGACTCGCGACTGCTTGCCTGAACAAGAACCCTAAAAAGTGATGCTGTGTTAAACAGAGATTGAGCTGATGCAACCGGTATAATAACGACATCGGCCATATCGAACCCAAGCGACTGGCCTTTTTTTGCCAGAACTCCGATTACCCTGAAGCGACGGTCACCAATTCGTACCCATTCACCAAGCGGAGACTGATTTGCAAACAATTCTTTTTTTACTTTATCACCCAACACACATAAAGCTTCTCCGCGTCTAGGGTCACCAGACGGCAGGAATTTGCCAAGGCTCATAGACAAATGCCGAATTTCATAGAACTCAGAGGTTGAGCCCAGTATTATCACCTCTCTTTCAAGCTGCTTCCACGAAACCGGCGCAGAGCCCACAGAAATTGGGGATATAAGACGGATTGCGGAGCTTCGATTCAACGCAATAGCATCATCCAGGGTCAGATCACGTGGTGTCTCTCCAAACATGGGAGGTGGGCCGCCTGTTGTCTCTGAACGACCTGGTAATATTATTAGAAGATTTGTACCTAATGAGGAGAACTGGCTGGTCACATACTGTCTCGCACCTTCGCCAAGGGAGGTTAATACTACAACAGAGGCTACACCTATAGCCATAGCTATCAGTATTAAGATAGTTCGAAATTTATAGCCGGTTGAGGCACGAATGCTGAAATTTAGTATATCCTCTGCCTTCATGGTTTTTGCATATAACCTGGGTTGAGCGGTTCATCTAAAATCCTGCCATCTACCATATTTATTTTTCTGACAGCTCTGTTTCCTATATCAGGATCATGGGTAACCAAAATAAGCAGGATACCCTTTTTGTTAAGTTTTTCTAAAATTTCAATTACCTCTTTACCTGATGCTCGATCCAGATTTCCGGTGGGTTCGTCTGCAAGAATAACCTGAGGTTCCATAATTGTCGCGCGCGCTATAGCTACACGCTGGCGTTGTCCGCCAGAGAGCTGGTCTGGTCTGTGTCTGGCACGGTCTGCCAGCCCGAAGTCTTCAAGAGCTACCTTAACACGATCTTTACGTTTCTCGTGATCCACTCCGGCGAAAATCAGGGGCAACTCAATGTTTTCAGAGGCTGTTAAGCGAGGTACAAGATGGAAGAACTGGAACACAAAACCGATCTTGTGACGCCTTGCCAAAGCCTGTTGTTCATCACTTAGATCAGTTGTATTAACATCATCGAGTATATAAAAGCCTTTATCCGGCCTGTCCAGCAGACCTATGATGTTCAGTAAACTTGATTTACCAGAGCCCGAAGGCCCCATGATAGATATATATTCGCCCCGACTTATCTTCAGGCTTACGTTATTCAGGGCATGGACATTTTCATTGCCTACCTTAAACACACGCTCAATAGAATCCAGACGAATCATTTCTCTCCATTATTTGTAATCGCTTTTGCCCCGTCTTTTATTCCCTCGCGATCTACAGTAGTAATCACCAGCTCGCCGGCTTTAAGACCTGTTATTACTTCGGTATAGTCCCAATTTGAAATACCAGTCTTTATTGTCCTTTCTTCTATCTGTCTGGAGTCGGGATGATATACAAAAACTCGTTCGTTGTCCAATACAGCATAAGTCGGTATGCGCAATGTATCTTTATGGACATCCAGGATTACCTCAATATCGGCGCTATAACCGGCAAGTAAGTGTTTAATATCCTTCTGATTTATGAATTCAACCTCAACATCAACAGTTCTGGCCTGTTTTTCCAGATCCAGAACATAGGCGGCAATACGATGCACTTTACCTTCAAAGCTCTGGTTGCCAAAAGCATCCATCCTTACCCTTGCAGGCATTCCCAAGGCTATTCCCGGAGCATCGACTTCATCTATAGGCGCTACCACATAAAAAGAGCTATCGTCTATCAATACTACGGCAGGGGGAGTAGCAATACCGGGCGGTGAAGGAGTAACATACTCATTCAGCTCTCCGGTAATTTCGGCAATTATTCCATCAAAGGGCGCAATAAGGCGCGTGCGTTCGAGATTAGCCTTGACAACTCCAACCCTGGACAGGCTCATTTCGGCAGATGCAATCGCTGCCTCACATTCGGCTTTGCGGACCTTAGCATCAGTTACCGCTCTGTCGGTTTTTTCCTCAGATGCAGCACCTGTTTTTAGTAATTTTACCAGTCGGTCGGCCTCACGCTGGGCTATCTCAGCCTGCAAACAGGTGGCTTTAGCTCGTGCCTTTGCTGCTTCAGCTTCGCTTTCACTAAGAGCCACTTCGGCCACTAAATCTTTATTCCACAGATCTATCAAGATCTGCCCCGCTTTTACCTTATCTCCTTCTTTTATATTTAAAACGGCAATCTGGCCACCCAGGCTAGGGGAAAGATTGGCTCGACGGCAGGCTTTAACAGTTCCAGAGCGAGTATTGGCTACTACCTTTTCTACCAAACCGCGCTCCACCGGTTTAACCACAACTTTGACAGGCTTAGGTCGAGTATAGAACCATATAAAAATACCAATTGCCGCAATAAGCAATATGGTGATAATCCAGCGAAAAAAAGTTCGTTGGGTCATGGGTTATTCCTTATTTTTTAATCGCTTTTTCCGGTTTAATAATAATTGTCGCTGCCTTTTCATTATCAAGATATTTTTTAGCAGTTTTTGAAAGATCATCCGATGTAATTGATGAATAACCTTGCATTATTGTCCGGCTCCAGTCAAGCTTCTGGGGGTGCCGTAGAGAACCTGAAAGAACGGTGTTAAGCCAGTATTCATTTTTTCGCAGCAAATCTTTTATGCTGGTTATTGTCGGATCAAGGCTCCGCCTGAGTTCATCTTCCGGGATTCCTTTTTCAACCAGATCCAAAGCAATTCCTTTTATTTCGCTTACAATCAAATCTGAATCATCGGGATCAACATGGACGAATGCCTGAAAAACTCCATAGCCGGGATAGGCTTTGCCTGGCTGGTTATAGGCTGTAGATGAGTAGGCTGCCCCGAGCTTTTCGCGTATCCTCTCACGAAGTCTGTTTGAAAAAATATCTGCCAGTACGGAAAGGCGGCGGGTTCTATTGATATCCCAGATATCTTCTGTGGGATATGCAACTATTACCACACCTTTTTGAATTTTTGTCGCTACGCTTATCTCAAATAATTGAGCAGCGGGGAATTCAGGTGAAGTTGATATTTTATTTGTTTTATAGGTAGATCTTTGTGGCAGGCCGCCAAGATATTTAGCTGCGGTTTCGATTAAAGAATCCATATCAAAATCGCCTACCACTGAAATTTCCAGTTTATCTTGTTTTAATGGATTATGGATCCATGAGCTGACTTGCTCAAGTGTTAAATTTTTGAACAAATGGTAAGGGGGAAGACCGAAACGGGTGTCTCCTCCGGCCAGAAGACGTTTGCCTGAAAGAAGCATTGCGCCGTCAATTGAGCTGGAAAGTTTGCGGTATTGTTGTTTGAAGCGTTCCATGGATAGAGAATATGCTTCCTGCCGGTAAGCCTGGTCAATAAGATGAGCATATATGAGCTGAAAGAGCAGGGGAACTTCTTTTGACACGGTTATGCCCTTGAACAAAAAACAATCTTCATCAAAACCGAAAATGAGATTTGTATTTTTGCCTGCCATTGCTCTTTTTATTTCTTCTTTTTTAAGGGAGCCTAAGCCGCTTTCATTAATCACTTGCTCGCTTAGTTCAGCAAGCCCCGCCATATTAGACGGTTCGGCAGATTTGCCAAAGCCAAAAGAAAGATTAACAAGCACTTCATCTGCTTCAAAATCAGTTTGTTTTAAGTTAAGGCGGATACCATTATCAAAATCAATCTGAACGATGCCAAGGTCAGGTATTTCTGTTCTGTTAATAATTTTGCCCTTTTTCTCAGGTTCGGCAAGATAAGGAAACACAGCGGGTTTTATTTCAGAAGGCCTCAATACTTTAACTCTGCTGCTTCTATCAAATACTTCATATATCAAATCTTCAGGAGTTTTATTTTTTGCTGTAATTTTGGCATTTCCAGTTACCATTATGAGTCTATGGTTAGCTGCCCAGGCATCTTTAAATGCATCATGAACGTCTTTTAAGTTAATGGAATTTATAATGGGAGCAAGAAGATTCCTTTCCTGTTCAGGGGACATGGTAACTTTTTCATTGTTAAGGTCTTGAACTATGTTACCGGCAAGCATGCTGCTGTTTCTGGTAGGCATTTTTTTTACAGCATTATCCAGCTTTGACAGAAAATCTTTTTTTACTATTTCCAACTCTGATTTTGTAAATCCATATTTTAAAGATTTTCTTAAGGTTTTTTCCAGGAGCGAAAGCGATTCTTCCCAGTTTTCCGGACTGGTTTCTGCAGAGATTTCAGAAAATTCCACCTGATAAAAGCTGGTACTTGAGCTGATAGAAGCAGAGGTAAAGGGGGAGGTGGTTTTGCTGACAATTTTATCAAGCCTGTTCTGGACTATTTGGTCTGCAATATTTTTTAAAAGCTGCTTTCTTTTAAAAGAAGCAGAATCAGGCTCTATAATTTTCTTGTTTATAACTTCTATTGTCGCTGTTGTTTTTCCTGTTTCCTTTTCAAAATGATAGAATGTTTTAATCCCCTTATGATTAATTACACCAATATCAGGACGTGGCTGTATCGGTGCTCTGGCAGATAATGTGGAGAACTTTTCGTTAATAAGCTTGGTCGCCTGCTTTTGATCAAAATCGCCTGCCATGACAATAATCATATTGTCAGGTCTGTACCAAGTGTCATAATAAATTTTCAAAAGATCATGGTCGGCATTTTTAATAACTTCTTCTTCACCTATTGGGAACCTTTTAGACATTCTTGCTTCAGGCAACAAGAACTTCATAACTGAAACAAATGTTCTATATGATGCTGAATCACGGGTTCGTTTTTCAGCCAGAATCACCTTATGTTCTTTATCAATCTCAGTTTGCAGAAGAAGAGCGCCTTCTGCAAACTCCTTCATTACGGCAAGTCCTTTTTCCAGGCTTTGTTTATTGCCCTCCGGCAAAAGGATATCGTACCCAGTTTCATAGAATCCTGTATGAGCATTTGCATCTGGTCCAAACTGCATGCCTATGGACTGGAAGTATTTTACAAGATCTCCTGGTTTGAAATGTTTTGAGCCGCAAAAAAGCATATGTTCAATAAAG
>VMSQ01000232.1 GCA_013792055.1 Desulfobacteraceae bacterium | reverse complement strand
TTCATTAAACCTGTAGTCAACTGAGGGCATTACTGAATAGTACCTGTTCTTTTCTTTTTGATAAAAACCCTCGGTTTCACTTTGATTATAAGCCGCAGTTAATGCACAGTTCAGGTTTTCTTTTATACGATATCTTAATGCGGCGCTTATCCGGTCGCGCGTTACGTCTTCTCCATATATACTGGAAGAAGAGTCCCGGGTTATATTTGCTGAAACAGTTGTTCTTTCAAAACTCCATAAAAAGCCGGAGCTTATAACAACTGTCTCGTCCCGTTGCATGTCAATACCCGGAAAGTCTGATTCAGTAAAGCGCGCCCCCGCCTTGAGGGTCAGCTTAAATGTCTCTGAAACAGGATGATCAATGCCGGCCAGAATCTGCAGACCTTGATGCTTTCCAGTTTCATTGCCTATTGTATAATCCGCCTGGCTGCCGCCAAGCTGTAATGAAAGGCTTGTAAGTTCGTTCTTCAGCTTATGAATATAGATAATGTTCAGGTCTTGATTTCTATTGTCGGGATAAGTGCCGAGTCTATACTGGGTCTTATTCAATCTGTAGAAACATTCCAGGCTATTGCGGGGATCTAATTCAATTCTGGCATTGGGCTGAATCTGAGTGGCGGTGCGTATGGAACGCTCGGCTATAACACCCAGTTCCTCAAGTGCCGAAGTAAAAGTATAATCTCTTATATAGCTTCCTGAAACACCAATCTGCGATGTTGCTGTTGTAAATATATCTGCAGAAATCTGATGCGACTGATCAACTGTGTTCAGCTCACTGTGGCTCTGATACTCTGAGATATCGCCATTAAGAGAAGCCTGCACCTTCCAGCGCTCTGTTCGAGCCTCAAGATCAAGGGCAGGAGAAACAAGGTGCTCAAAGTCTTCAACATCGTAATAAAAAACATTATCATCATAAGTCTCACGGGCTGTAATTGACGGCGTGACAATGTATTCTGCGGCACCGGCAGGCAGCACCATTAAACAGCTCAGGACAACATAAAACATCATCCATAAAAATAAACACGGCGATCGGAGTTTCATATGATAACAGTCTATGGTACAACCACGGTATCGCCGGGTTTTAGATAAATATTGTGTTCCAGAGCTTTGCCGTTCGCCACTCTGGAGTAATCAAACTTTATGATTTTCTGCCGGCCGTTTTCTTCTCTTATAATAAGAATATCGTCGCTGTCAGAAAAAGTAGTAATGCCGCCGGCCATGGCCAGCACCTGCATGACCCTGAGGGGTTCAGGCATTATATAAACCCCGGGCTTAACAACCTTGCCTACCACATATAGTTTAGGGCTGCTGACCCGGATTACCATTACGGTCAACGGAGCATCAGGAACGTAGGGCCTGACCTTGTTTTCTATCTCCTGCCGAACTTCTTCAACTGTTCGTCCCTGTACCAGAACGTCGCCAATAAGGGGAAAAGAAATCTTTCCGTCAGGCCTGACAATAACCTGCTTGTTCAGGGTTTCATCATTCCATACTGATATCTCCAATAAGTCCTCAGGACCGAGATAAAATTTTGAGTTTGCAGGCACATGCCCTTCCTCCTCTGCACCGTATAAGGGTTTAACGCCCGAATAAATCAGTATTATAAAAAAAAAGAGGGGGGAAATGATTGAGTAAAATTTTCTTTTCTTCATAAGGGTTCCTTTAACAGTAATATGGAAAAAAGTATATAGCTCCGCTTTCTTGATTACAAAGCGAGAGCTTTGCATAACACCAGTATTGTCATTGCGAGCGAAGCGAAGCAATCTCACAACCTGTTGATAATCCATAAGATTGCCACGTCGCTTTGCTCCTCGCAATGACCAGAATTGAGCGAAAATGGGGGTTGTGCAAAGGTCTCAAAGCAGCATCATAATTAATTACCTGAATTCAAATAAAAAACATATCATGCTGCATATTTTAAATCAATATTTATAACTACTCGGGTCCACCTGTTTTCCTAATAAAGCATTATCTTTTTAAGCGCCTTTATCTGGTCTCTCAGCTCTGCGGCTTTTTCAAATGCAAGTTCTCTTGCAGCCTGATTCATTTCATCTTCCATAGCTTTTATAATATCATCCAGATTATCAGTGGGTTTATACTCTGCAACTTTTTCTGATACATTACCAAATTGTTCGTAATCGGTTTCATAAACGGTCTCAAATATGGATTGTATATTCTTTTTTATGGTTGTCGGGATAATATTATATTTTTTATTGTAAGCTCGTTGTATTTTTCTGCGCCTGTTTGTTTCGTCTATTGCCTGTTTCATTGATTTTGTAACATGGTCAGCATACATTATTACCATACCTCTGACATTTCTAGATGCACGTCCACACGTCTGAACAAGTGATCTGGCTGAACGTAAAAATCCTTCTTTATCGGCATCCAGTATTGCCACAAGTGAAACCTCCGGTATGTCCAGGCCCTCACGCAGCAGATTTATTCCAACAAGTACGTCAAACTCGCCCTTTCTGAGATCCCTTATGATTTCCATTCTTTCTATTGTATTTATGTCAGCGTGAAGATAACGTACTTTAATTCCCAGATCTGCATAATATTCAGTAAGATTTTCTGCCATGCGTTTCGTAAGGGTAGTTACCAATACTCTCTCATTAAGCTTAGCGCGTTTAATAATTTCACCATAAAGATCATCAACCTGATTCTCTGCTTTCCTCACATCAATCGCAGGATCAATAAGGCCTGTCGGTCTTACTATCTGCTCAACAATAGCATGCTTTCCTTTTTCGAGTTCATATTCAGCAGGAGTTGCCGAAACATAGATTGCCTGGGATATTTTTGACTCGAATTCTTCAAACTTTAGTGGACGGTTATCCAGAGCTGACGGCAGCCTGAATCCATACTCGATAAGTGTTTCCTTGCGAGATCTATCACCAGCATACATAGCTCGAAACTGTGGGACACCGATATGGCTTTCGTCAATGCATACAAGAAAATCATCCGGGAAATAATCTAAAAGAGTCGGCGGAGGTTCTCCCTGCTTTCTTCCTGTGAAATGTCTCGAATAATTTTCAATTCCATTGCAGTATCCAAGCTCCTGCATCATTTCAAGATCGTAATTGGTTCTTTCTTCTATCCGCTGTGCTTCTATCAGCTTGTTTTCATGTCTGAAATATTCAATTCTGTCTTTAAGTTCAGCGATTATTGATGTGATTGCCGATTTTAATATATTTTTATTACTGACGTAGTGGCTTGCCGGATATATAGATATATTTTTAATACGGTTAATCACATTACCTTTTAACGAATCAATTTCAGATATGTTTTCGATCTGATCTCCGAAAAAATCTATCCTTACTGCTAAATCTTCCTCATAAGATGGAAAAATTTCAACCCTGTCACCTCTTACCCTGAATACTCCTCTGTGGAAATCAATATCATTACGATCATAATGAATGGCAACAAGATCTGAAACAAGTTTATCTCGAGACAGTTCAGTGCCGGTTTCAAGATTAATTCTCATTGCAAAATATTCTTCGGGAGCGCCAAGTCCAAATATGCATGACACACTTGCTACGACAATAACATCGCGTCTTGAAATAACTGATCTTGTCGCAGAATGGCGAAGTTTATCAATCAGTTCGTTTATTGAGGAGTCTTTTTGTATATAGGTATCGCTGGCAGGTATATATGCTTCAGGCTGGTAGTAGTCATAGTAACTTACGAAATATTCAACCGCATTTTCCGGAAACAGCTCCCTGAACTCGCTGTAAAGCTGTGCAGCCAGTGTTTTGTTTGGGGCTATGACTATGGTTGGTTTTTCAACTTTTGCTATAACATGAGCAATGGTAAATGTTTTACCTGATCCAGTAACCCCCAGAAGGACCTGGTGTTTTTTCCCGGATAAAACACCTTTGCTCAAGGATTCTATTGCATAAGGCTGATCCCCCTTTGGAGTGAAATTTGATACCAGCTTAAAGGAAGGCATAAGGCTCTACATGATAACCTATTAAATTCATATGCTAAAATTAATTAATGGTTACAAAACAAAAAATTGAAGATTGAAGACCAAAGCAATTGAAAATTGAATATTGAAAATTGAATATTGAAGGAATTCTGTTAATTTTACCCGCCTGCCTCGCTCGAGCAAGCCAACAAAATGACGAAGAGCATCGAGTACGGCTCGCGATGGCGGGCAGGTATGAATTAATGGAGCGAAGCGATTTCTACAAATATACAATATACAATATTCAATCTTCAATTATATAATAAGCTTGACACCTGAGCCCTATGTTTTCACCTTCCATATTGTGCCCTCCGGACGATCCTCAATAATAATATTCATGACTTCAAGCTGCCCCCTGATTTTATCTGCTTCCGCCCAATTTTTTGCCTTTCTGGCTTTTTCCCTCTCTTTAACCATATCTTCAATAACAGCAGGATCAATT
>VMSQ01000287.1 GCA_013792055.1 Desulfobacteraceae bacterium | reverse complement strand
GAAAAGAAGTCCTAAAGCGCCTCTTGAAACTAAACCACGAAATCCACGAACAGGAAGTGAAAGCCGGCCTGCACGCAAAAGGAAAAACCAAAAAGAAACAAAAAGCCGATGCACCAGAACAAATGAAGTTGTTTTAAAAAACACACATTAAAAAATTATAAAAAAATCAAAATGGTACTCGTCAAGTGGTTTTAAATTTGATATTAGACGGAAACTATATACTAACTGGTTGGGAAGTGGAAAATGAGCAATGACAAGAATGATAGCAGTGCAATAACGATTCTATTTGGTGAGACTGAAAAATCAGCTGATGAATTGCACAAAAAGTTTAGTGATGGCGCGAAGCTTACTGGCTATATACGTGATCGTATCGTAGCAGCCAAACCATATTGGGTTTCTCTTTCTGAGAAGTACGGTAGTGATCCTGAAGTTGCTCCAACATTGTCAAGTGGGATCGATTTTTTAAACGCCTATAACCAGCAATTAAATGATTTAAACGCCAGTTTGCAATATAATGAAAAAAGGCTCGTTTCAATAGTGGGCTCAGGAGAAGTCTTTGATGTTAATACCGCTTCAATTGCTGATGTTAATCCAGTTGGTTTTTATTTCGAACATAAACCCTGTCCGTTTACAGATCACGGCGATACAGAGTCAAGAGCTATGCAACTTGAAAAGTTTGATGTAAGTTTGGCTAAAACTTACCGTCAGGTTTGGGAAGTTCTCCACAGTACACGAGCTGATCCTGAACGCGCTGCGCTTTATCTGATGCGGCAAACTTACGATCACTTTTTTGGGATACTCGCCCCAGATGATAAAGTCAGGCAATCAAATGGGTGGGAAAAAAAGCCAAGAGATAAACCAGACCAGGTAACAAGAATAGAACGTATCGAGTATGCAGCTCATGCTCATATCAGTGATCAAATAAAAGCACAAATTATGATTGCATCTGCCAAACCTATTTTAAAGGTGTACATGGCATTAAACCAAGCTCATAAACGTGGTGAACTTGATTCAAATAAAGCAAGGAATGCAATTTATGCTATGGATAAAGTCTTATCTGAATGGTTAAATACCATAGATTTATAGTGATTAGCTTTAGTTGATACAACCAATTAATTCCCCGACAAGCGGATCAACTCTGATCCAAAAAGCTTGCGCTTTTTGTCCAGGTTATCCGGAACATTATGTGTTTAAGGACCTTTATATGATACGTAAAAACTTGCTTAATAGAGCATTACGGAGATCACTGCGCCAAGTACAAATACGGCATTTTGAACGTTTTCGGCAGTAGTTTCGGGACATCCTTGATAAATTGATATGTCGATTAAATCTTGAGCGAATACTGGGACGTTTAAGTAATCAATATTTCAAGGCCCGTCCCATAAGGCCCACAACATTACCAAAATACTGTTTTTTAGGCATAAAATTTTTCAGCTATCTTTTTAAATACATTTAGGAGAAAAGCCAACAATGGCAAATCTCCTAAATGATAATTTATTGAGAAATAATATCTATGGAAAGAGCTCAACTTCATAGGCATTTGGCGGAAATGGCAACGCTGCCAAATCCGCCAAAAAGCAATTGCTCAAAAGCATCATGGGTGTCAAATGCCTAGTTCATAACCCTTTTACCGAAAAAGCCAGCATTGGCAAAATGGGTAAATAGCTTTTTTATGGGGCGTTATCCGTGCTACATGCTTAAAATCATCGCTATTTGGTCAAAATGCCAATATTGGCAAATCGGCCAAATGGGAATAGATTAACACTGAATAGACTTGCGGCACATCCATAAATAAGTCAATTTGAAATCGTTCTTCAAGAATAGGTTCTGCACGAAAGGGATTCATGCACATCGAAACCGACATTGAGCGAGTGCGCGAGCTTGCTGAGGCCAAAGAAGACCAGAATTGGCGTTTCCGGACGTTTCTCAAGGGCGTCGATCTGTCTGTCAAGGAACTGGACAGCATTGCTCACCGGCACTACAAAGACATCGCCCGGCAGATAGACTGTGGTACCTGCGCGAACTGCTGCAAGGAAGTCTCACCGAAGCTTTCGGAGGAGGATGTAACACGGCTGGCGAGTTGCCTCGGGATCTCACCTTCGGAACTGACCGCCACGCACCTCCGACCGACCGAAGACGAGGATGCATACTGTTTCCGGCAGAAGCCGTGCCCCTTCCTCCAAGACAACTGCTGCACGGTCTACGATGCACGTCCTGATGACTGCCGTTCGTTCCCGCACTTGCACAAGGACGAGTTCGTCTTCAGGCTCATCCAGGTGGTGAATAACTGCTCAGTTTGCCCGATCGTCTACAACGTATTCGAGCGGCTCAAAGAGGAACTGTGGCACTCTAAGAGGATTTAGGGTCAGGACGACGTAGGGACTTAGGCTCTGCTCTTGACTCTTGCAGGGTAAACTGTTTCCTCGTTCCCTCGCTCCTGCGTGGGGGACTAAGAACAGTTTGGACTTAATACTATCTTCATTCAGTAAAAATGATGCTTTTACACCGGTTGCTCGACAATCGAACTACGAGCCAGCCAAATAGTATTACGACATGGTGCAAAAAAGTCGGTAATATACGAAAAAGTGGTATGAATATATCTGTAATTTGCGAAAAACTCGTTGACAAAAATAAATATCCTCATATAATGCTCTTATGAAGCGGAAAATCTATGCAAAGCTAATTGAATGGAAAGATGCTGCCGCACGCGCTCCCCTCATTCTGAAAGGAACGCGTCAGGTTGGGAAAAGCTATATTCTTCAAGCCTTCGGGGAAAACGAGTTTTCCGATTGCCATACCTTCAATTTTGAGAAGGATAAAAAGCTGTCAACGGCATTTGAAGCCGATTTGAACCCGGAAAGAATACTAACTGAGTTATCCATCTATTCCGGCAAAAGGATTGATATTGCCAAAGACCTTGTCATATTTGATGAAATCCAGGAATGCCCCGGAGCCCTGACATCCTTAAAATATTTTTGCGAAAAGATGCCTCAACTTGCGCTTTGCTGCGCCGGTTCACTGATCGGGGTTAAGTTGTCTTCAGGATCTTTCCCTGTGGGTAAGGTCGATTTCCTGAAACTATACCCGTTGAATTTTGAAGAATTTCTCATGGCATTGAATGATGAGGTCTCATTGGAGTTGTACCAGGATTCAGACAAGGTTGATTCATTCTCGGAAATAGCCCATCAGAGGCTGTGGAATCGGTTGCGGGAATATTATGTCACAGGCGGAATGCCGCAGGTTGTTTCAACCTATTTGACTTATAATAGGGATGATCTTTTTGAAGCAATGAAAAGGGCAAGGGATGTTCAGGAAAAGCTGGTTGAGAGCTACAATAACGACTTTGCGAAGCATTCAGGCAAGATCAATTCGATACATATTGTGTCCGTATTCGAGAATGTACCTGTGCAGCTTTCTGCAAATATTGACGGGTCAGTCAAAAAATACAGATTTAAAGAGGTAATCCCCAGGAAAAAAGGTTATGCGGAACTGCAGGGTCCCATTGCCTGGCTGGAAAAGTCCGGGCTAATTCTAAAAGTTAAGGTATGTAAAAGGGCTGAGATACCCCTGGAATCCTTTTGCAGAGAAAATATGTTCAAGCTGTTTTTATTTGATATTGGTCTCCTCGGGTGTATGCTGGATCTACCGGTTAGCCTCATCCATTCACAAGATTACGGCATTGCAAAAGGGTATCTCGCAGAGAATTTCGTTGCCCAGGAATTTGCTGCTTCAGGTGTTTCAAGGCTGTACTCATGGACGGAGGGGACTTCTGAAATTGAGTTCATAAGGGTTATTGACGATGCCCTTGTACCGGTAGAGGTTAAATCAGGGACCCGAACACATGCAAAAAGCCTACGGCAGTATATCTTGAAGTATTCACCGAAAAGGGCCGTCAAGATATCCGTAAAACCGCTGAGCAGGATCAGGAACCAGGTTATTCAGAACTATCCGCTCTATCTTGCTGCAAAGATATGATCGGCACAGCCTCCAGCGTGATTTAAAAGGTTTGCTGGACAAAGAACTTATAAATGAGGTTGGTACTGGAGCAACAGATCCAACGCGTCACTATATTATGGCCAAGCTATGACATTGAGCTGTGACATTGCTACGACATTTGCTGTGACACGACCTCAATTAGACTTGGCTTTGAAGACTCAGTGTCACATCTCGATCAACACATTAGTGGAAGTGAAAATGGGGGATGTCCGTGAAATATTGACATTTTCGTAGTTAGACGGGACGGAGGTTCCGGAGGATTTTATCCGTGGGAATTGATTATGATCGGACCACATGAAAATTATTACAGGGATCTAAAAAGCCACCTGAAAAGCAGATAGAAAGATTTGAAATTGCACAATATAGCGATAAGCAAAAGGCATCTGCACCATTGTATTCGCATTGCGGAGATTTTCCCCGATATTGAAATTGTGCACGCACTGCGTTCACAATTGGAATGGGGTCTACGTTTGACCATTGTTGTTAATTAGTCAAGATTCAAGCTGGCATAGAAGTTTAAAAATAAAGATAAAAAATCAGAAGAAATATTGAAATAAGAGAAAATAGATTGCTCATGGGTCAAACGTAGTCTTGACCCATTATCTTCTGAAATCCGCATTAAGAAACCATCAATTTTAATATGAAAAAAAACAGCTCGTTAGGAAAATATCGTGAAACTCTTCATGAAATTATTTTTGAGGCTGATACACCTGCAGGTAAATTATTTGATATAATTTTAATTGTAAGTATCGTGCTTAGCGTAATAGTTGTAATGTTGGACAGTGTGAGTACGATTCGAAATTCATACGGCGGCTTTTTAGTTTTAAGCGAATGGTTTTTCACTTTTCTTTTCACAATTGAGTATTTTCTTAGGTTATCCTGTGTCGGTCGTCCTTTTAAGTATGCAACCAGCTTTTTTGGAATAGTAGATCTTCTGGCAATAATCCCGACCTATTTAAGTCTTTTTCTGCCTGGAAGCCAGTTCCTTCTTGTTATCAGGATTCTTCGAGTTCTTCGAATATTTCGGGTTTTCAAACTGGTTCAGTATCTTGTTGAAATCAGGTTGCTTAACCAGGCTCTGCGTGCAAGCCGGCGGAAAATTATTGTATTTTTATTTACTGTTTTTACACTGGTGATAATTTTCGGTTCCATGATGTATGTAATAGAAGGCGAAAAAAATGGTTTTACAAGCATCCCTCGAAGTATTTATTGGTCTATCGTAACGCTTACTACAGTCGGCTATGGAGATATATCGCCTAAAACAGGTTTCGGTCAGGCTCTGGCTGCTGTCATCATGATTATCGGTTATGCAATAATTGCCGTACCTACAGGGATTGTAACAACTGAAATTGCTCGTGCCACCGGAAGGAAGGTTTCCACTCAGGCGTGCCAGGCTTGCAGCGCAGAAGGCCATGACATCGATGCGAAGTGCTGCAAATACTGCGGAGCAAAACTTTAAGTCCTTTGAAAAGCTCTCCTTTTGGCCTCCCGGAAATTCAGTGGGCGATTGGGGCTTTAGGCTCACGATTCCGCCCTTGCCTTCGGCTAATACTTTTGCTAATGTGTTCAGCACATTAACAGGATTCACGTGCAGGGGGACTTTCACCCCATAAGTTCACGCCCATGCCGGGCGTACACAAAATTCTTTATGACTTGTTCACCCTCCGAGCAAATGATAATATAATACGAGCAGTTATTGAGTTAAGAAATGCCTTCAAAAAACAAAAAACCCCAAGCATCCGATCTAAGCGCCCTGCCTTAAGGGACGATCGGTATCGGTTGCAGATTTTAGAAGAAACTTTGCGCCAGATGAGAGAAGAAAATGATTGATGAATCAATAGATATTCCTATTAAGATAGATACAATAAAAAAATATTTGGAAGAACGTTTTGACGGAAAAGTTGAAATTCTTGGAGTCAAAAAACTTGGAACCTTTACTGATACAATAAAAAAATTGGGTTATGGAGATACATTTCTGGTTACTTTTCGTAGAGAAGGTAAGGACAGATCAGTTATATTTTCTACAATGCGAAAAGATAAATACGGACACCAGTATCTGTGGGACAGAGCTAATGTTCTGATGTTTCAGTATGATGCGGGCCAGCGCCTTCCTAAACACGCCCATCCCCTTGACATCGGATACTTCAATGCCGAAGGAAATGCCCGCTCTGTTCGTGATGCAAATATCTATTTTCTGCTGACGGAAAAGGTTGAAGGAACTGATTACTTTTTAGATTTAAAGCGCCTTAAAACTGAGGCTATAACCGATCTTGATATAGAAAGGGCAAGGGTACTTGGTGAGTATCTGGCTGAAATTCACAGTGAAAAAAAAGATGAGCCCGAGCTTTATACAAGGAAAATCAGAGAGCTTCTTGGGCATGGCGAATGCATAATGGGTATTATCGATGGATATCCAAACAATTATGAGTTTTTCTCAGATAACGATTTTTGTGATATTGAAAAGCATTGTGTTGAATGGCGCTGGAAGCTAAAACAATATACTCACCGCCTTTGCCGTGAACATGGCGATTTTCATCCCTGGAATATCAAATTTAGAGAAGGAACCGATTTTTCCACATTTGACAGAAGTAGAGGAGAATACGGAGAAGCTGCGGATGATGTTTCCACATTGAGTATCAATTATCTGCTCTATTCTCTCCTGAAGCACGGCAAATTAGATGGTGACTACAAAAAACTGCACGACATTTATATAACAACCTATTTGGAAAAGACAAAAGATCAGGAAATCTTTAAAGTTATTCAACCTTTTTATGCTTTCAGGTGTCTTGTAATAGCTTCGCCCGAATGGTATCCAAATCATCCTGCAGATATACGCAAAAAGCTTTTTAACTTCACAAGAAATATTTTGGCAACAGAAACAATGAATATAGATGAAATCAACAGATATCTCGAATAAAGCATGGGCTGTATGGTTTACAGGGCTTCCGGGTTCAGGCAAAAGCAAACTGTCAAAGCTTGTATATGATATGCTGGCTGATGAAGGAATAACCTGTAAACGAATTGAGCTGGATACAATACGTAAAAAATATGCTACTAATCCGGAATATACTGACAGGGAACGCGATCTGGTCTATAAAAAACTGGTTGATTTTGCAGCAGAAAAAGTGCAAAATGGGATTAATGTCATAATAGATGCCTCTGCACATAAACTATTATACCGGAAATATGCCAGAAAAAAAATTCAGCGTTTTGTTGAGGTAATGATAAAATGCCCTCTTTCAGTATGTATAGAACGGGAATCTAAACGCAAAAAAGGTCATGTTGTTTCTCAAATGTACCTTCGGGCGTTGGAAAGAAAGCAAAAGGGCTCTAAGTTTGAAGGTTTAGGCAAAGTAATAGGTGTTGACGTTCCGTATGAAGAAAACCCGTCTGCAGAAATTATTATTGACAGCAGCAAAAATTCAGCGGAACAAAATGCCTTAACTGTAAAAAAAGCCCTATTAAAATATCTTAAACCGAAATAGTTCACCACGGAACGACACGGAGTTTCACTGAAAATTGTAAACGATGGAATCTGTTTGCGAAAATGCATTGTGTTGCGAGCTGGATTTATTAACCACAGACTACCAAAGACAAACAGAATTAGATGTTCATTATAAGAAGAGTATTTTGATAATTCAGTGTAATTCCGTGAAAATCCGTGGTGAACTATTACCTTAAACTATAATTTGTTCAGAGATTAGAAATTTTTTAAGGAGTATGCACGATGCCTATATTTGAGTTTAAATGTCTGAAATGCCAGGCCTATTTTGAGATACTTATTATGAATAAAGATGATGAAGTGGAACTTAAGTGTCCGGAATGTAAAGCAGAGGAGTTCGAACGCATCCTCAGCTCTACTAATTTCGCAATGGGAGGAAGCTCTGGTTCAAGCAATAAACCCAGCGCAACAACAAAGACTTGTTCGAGCGGTTCATGTACAACTTATGATATGCCCGGTCACTCCAGATAACCAGCAAAAATGATTGTCTTCTTAATCTTCTTAATACGAAAGGACTTTTCCTTTTAACACGCCTTATAATAGTAAACAAAAAAGCCTGTCTGCTTATAAATGCGGACAGGCTTTTTTAAATAAGGTTTTTTGGCTTATTGACAACCACGTAATACAGTATTATTGTTAGAAATTATGCTCAATAGGAAATTAACATGAAGCCAGTTCACAGCCAGGAAAAAGAACAGTTCAAAAAACTTTTTAAGCAAGAAAATATTTCTGATTTTGAAGATAGATACAAAATTCTTGAAGTCCTTCTGCAAACAGAACATCATATTACTGTAAGCGAACTTATTAATCTTCTTGAGGAAAATGGTTATGAATTTAGCCCTGATTTTGTCAGGGAAACTCTTAAACTTATATGCCGCTATGGCTTTGCCAAAAAAAGAAGATTTAATCATGGACCTGTACGCTATGAGCACAGGCATCTTGGGCAGCATCATGATCATATGATCTGTACAAAATGCAAAAAGATTATTGAGTTCCAGAATGAAAAGATTGAAAATTTACAGGTGGAGGTATCCCATACTTATGGTTTCCACATGCTCCAGCATAAGCTGGAAATCTATGGTGTTTGTTCAGAATGTCTTAAAGACCATTTAAAACTTATGCCCCTTGTAATGGCAAAACAAGGAGAACGACTAATAATTCAAGATCTTACAGGTGGATCAACTGCACGTATGCGTTTATTAAGCATGGGGCTGAGAATTGGAGATGAGATCGATGTCATTACCAACAGCGGACAAGGACAGATGGTTATAGCTTTAGATCGCAACCGTTACGCTATAGGACACGGACTGGCGCAGAAGATAATTGTTCAGGCTATTAAAGTATTAAGCTAATTATACGTCTCGGAAATTCTACAACTTATTGAAAGCAAAGGAGAGTTTCGAGGCCTCGATTTTTTGCATCGCGCATGGAATGATGGAATGATGGAATGATGGAATGATGGAATGATGGAATGATGGAATGATGGAATGATGGAATGATGGAATGATGGGATGATGGGATGATGATGCTAAAAAAAGTTTTTCATTTATTGACTTCCTTGTCAAGTGGATCTTTGCCAACAAACCACTGTCACATCTCCCCAGAACCCATCATTCCAATATTCCAATATTCCAATTGTGAGCGAAGCGAACTAACTTGGGAGACTTCACAATGCTGTTAAGCGAACTGAAAGAGGGGCAAACCGGAATAATTGTCCGTGTAGGAGGGAATGGAGCCTTACGCAGAAGGGTACTTGAAATGGGACTAACCAAGGGGTCGGAAATTTACGTAGAAAAATATGCGCCCATGAAAGATCCGCTTGAATTGATTATAAAGGGTTATCATATATCTCTTCGGGTTGAAGAAGCTGCAAACATAACCGTCGATAAATTATAGAGACCTTTGATGCATAAAAAGAGCTTTACAATAGCCCTTGCAGGCAACCCGAATTCAGGCAAAACAACGATATTCAATAATATTACCGGGACAAGGCAAAAGGTAGGGAACTGGCCTGGTGTTACAGTTGAAAAAAAGGAAGGGGCTGTAAGTAAATATGGATATGATCTTAAAATTATCGACCTTCCCGGAACTTACAGTTTAACCCCTTTTTCCATAGAAGAAATTGTCGCGCGGGATTTTGTTCTTGATGAGTCCCCGGATGTTGTTATCGATATAATTGACGCATCCAACCTTGAACGCAGCCTTTACCTGGCCACGCAGTTAAGAGAACTTGACTGCAAGGTTTTATTTGCTTTGAATATGGCTGACGTTGCATTTTCACGGGGAACCAAAATTGATGCCGAAAAGATGTCTGAGCTTCTAAATGTCCCGGTAGTCTTCACAACAGGAAACAAAAATAAAGGCATTGATAGTTTACTGAAAACGGCCATTGAACTGGCTGAGTCAAAATCAAAGATCTCCCAAAAACGCAAGGTCAAATACAGCAAGGATATTGAAGACTCTATCTCAAAACTTCAAAGCTTCATCGAAGAACGCTTAGAACAAAATTTTCCTTATAATATACGATGGACGGCTATAAAGCTTCTCGAAAATGACAAAATCGTTAGAGAACGCATTCGTCAAAAAACCGGAAATAAAAGCCTGGAAATTCTTCGGGAAGTCGAGACGCATCGCAAGCATCTTTTGGACCGTTTTGATGACGATCCTGAAATAGTAATGACAGATGAGCGATATGGATTTATAGCCGGAATCATAAAGGAAGTTGTAACAACTTCAAAAAAACGGCGCATAGATACTTCAAGAAACGTTGACCTCCTCCTTACGAACAGATTTGTCGGGCTCCCTATCTTTATACTCTTTATATGGATTATGTTTCAGACGACTTTTGCTGTTGGATCCTATCCAATGGAATGGTTGGACAACGGAGTTAACTGGTTATCGACAATATTAGAAACCTCTCTTCCTGATAGTCTTTTTAAAGATCTTCTCTTAAACGGAATAATAGCAGGTGTTGGAAGCGTTATAATTTTTCTTCCCAATATTCTGATACTTTTCCTTTTCATCGCTATTTTCGAAGATACTGGTTATATGTCAAGAGCGGCTTTTCTAATGGATAAGATAATGCATCTTATAGGGCTGCATGGTAAATCTTTTATACCCATGCTCATGGGGTTCGGCTGCAATGTTCCGGCTATAATGGCAACCCGTATCCTTGAAAGCAATAAAGACAGAATCCTTACCATACTGATTACTCCATTTATGTCCTGTTCGGCCAAACTGCCAATATATATTCTGCTTGCCGGCACCTTTTTCAGCGCCAGAGCTGGAACTGTAATTTTTTCAATATATATTATCGGCATCATCCTCTCAATTATAACCGGACGTTTATTCCGGTCTACACTTTTCAAAGGCGCTGACGCTCCATTTGTGATGGAGCTGCCCCCTTACAGGGTTCCAATGATAAAAAGCCTTATTATCCATATGTGGGACAGGAGCAAGATGTTCCTGAAAAAAATGGGGGGTATTATTCTTGTCGGCTCGGTTATTGTGTGGATGCTCACAGCTTTTCCACGCAATATAAACTATTCAATGGATTACAATGAAGAAATAAATAAGATCGATGCGTCTTTTACGGAAAAACAAAAAAAAGCCGCAATTACAAAACTTATAAGGGCTAAACAAGCTGAAAAGGCTGAAAAATCTTTCATGGGCCGTATTGGAAAAACCATAGCCCCTGTATTTGCTCCCATTGGTATAGACTGGCGTGGCAGCGTGGCGCTTCTTACCGGTTTTGTTGCAAAAGAAATCGTAGTAAGCACATTCGGAATACTCTATGCTACCGAAGAAACAGATGAACCTGATGCTCTCAAGAATGCGCTTTTATCTTCTGAAATGACGTCTCTTTCCGCACTTTCATTAATGGTCTTTGTGTTGTTATATCTTCCTTGTGTCGCAACAATAGCAACAATACGCCGGGAAACCGGTTCCCTGAAATGGACTTTGTTCAGCGTGGGCTACAGCACTTCTATAGCCTGGGCGGCAGCCTTTTGTGTCTATCAGGGCGGAAAGATTTTAGGTTTTACGTAAGTTGAGCGATTTTTTGGGGAAGAGATGTGCTGAGATCTTGATGCATAAGGGTTTGCGAAAACCGCAGGCATACCCGTGGATATATCGAGGATTTTCGCGAATCCTTGATGCGCAAGAGGTCAGTGCAGATCGAGCCAAAAATCGATCAATTGAGGTTAAAGTTGATGGAAAAAATATTTGCCATAGGGGACATACATGGATGTTTTGATAAGCTGTGTGAACTTATGGCTAAAATCAATATAAATCGAGATAATGATACCCTTTTATTCCTTGGAGATTATATTGACAGAGGTCCCAGTTCTTTTGATGTTGTTGAATATCTGATTGATTTAAAAAAGCATTTTCAAAAAATTGTATTTTTAAAGGGCAACCACGAAGAGATGCTGGAAAAATATCTTTCAGGAAAAGACAGTCTTACCTATCTGATAAATGGAGGACAGTTGACTTTGGAAAGCTACATGAAAAGAAGCCGGTCGAACAGTTCCCCCCTGATACCTCAAGAACACCTTGATTTTTTTGAATCACTCTCGCTTTATTATGAGAGCGATAACTATATATTTGTGCATGCAGGACTCAGAGAAAACATTCCGCTTGAAATGCAGAATCCTGCAGATTTTCTCTGGATACGCGAAGATTTCGTAAACTCGGATTTTGATTTTGGGAAACGAGTTGTTTTTGGGCATACACCGTACGTGGAACCATTGGTAGAGCCCAACAAAATAGGAATTGATACTGGAGCGGTTTACGGCAACAAACTAACCTGTGTTGAATTGCCTGCACTTTTATTTTATAGTGTATAATTTGAACCGTGAACCAAAAGAGGACAGACATGCCGCAAAACATGCTGAAAAACATTAAATGGCTTGGACATTCCGGATTCGCAATAAATGCGCATGACAAAATAATTGTCATCGATCCATTTCAGATAAAGGAAATCGTGCCGGCAGACATAATCCTGATTACTCATTCTCACTATGATCATTGTTCAATTGAAGATATTGATAAAATAAAAAAACCGGAGACCGTAATCGTTACTGAAGCGGAATCAGCCAAAAAACTTTCCGGCAATGTCAGAGTTGTAAAGCCAGGAGATAAAATAACTGTTTCCGGAGTTCAAATTGAAGCGGTCGAAGCTTACAATACCAACAAGGCGTTTCATCCAAAAACCAATGGATGGTTAGGCTTCATTCTAACAGTTGATGGAATCCGGATTTATCATGCCGGAGATACAGACCTTATCCCTGAAATGGACAAATTTGAAACTGATATAGCCTTGCTGCCTGTTTCAGGCACTTATGTGATGACCGCTGAAGAGGCTGTCGAGGCAGTAAAGCGCCTGAAGCCTGAGATTGCAATCCCCATGCATTTTGATTCAATTGTTGGATCAAAAGAAGATGCAGTTAAATTTAAAAAACACCTTGAAGGAATATGCGAAGTAGAGCTTCTATCCTGATTAAAGCTTGTTCTATCGCTTCTATTTCAATAGCCCTGAGCATTATTTTCAGTAGTATTGCCTTTGCAGAACGCCTGACAATTATATCTTCTATAGCCAACATACGCTCCGGGCCTGGAAACGCGCATGACATCCTGTGGAAGGTTGGAAAATATCATCCAATTCTTGTTCTGAAAAAGTCCGGTAACTGGTATCATTTTCAAGATTTTGAGGGAGATAAAGGGTGGATTCACAAGTCTCTTGTCAGTAACATACCGTCAGTTATTACAAATAATGAAAAATGTAACGTCCGATCAGGCCCAGACACAAAATTTGAAATTTTATTCACCATCAAGGAAGGAATTCCATTTAAAATTTTAAAGCGCAAAGGCAACTGGATTTATGTTCAGCATGCTGATGGAGATACGGGCTGGATTCACAAATCTTTAGTCTGGTAAATTGATAGCAATTTAGCGTTTTGAAAAAAAATCTGACAGGATAACAGGCCTGCCCTGGCGCTATCCGATTTAATTTAGATATTAAGCCCGCCCTGGTGCTATGCAACACCATGACTGGCCAACTGTATTTCCTGTTGGAACCGGAAAATTAGCTCACTTAAGTCTATATACCGGTCTGGGCCAGGGTTTACTCTGGTATTATACTCCTGAATCAGCTCGTTTAAGCCAATGTGTTCGGTCTGGGCCAGGGATAAACAAGATTTTATTTTAAGTTTAAGTGCACAAACAAAACCAACTCTCATTGTAGCTATCCAGTAAATCATAAAATATAATTACAACATGAAGAAGATGTGTATCAATGTATAAGGATTTAGATTTGGATTAACAGGAAAAGTTTAGATAATTTAAATCCTGAATATCTTGTAAATCCTGTCCAAAAAAAATAATAAAGGAGGAATTGTGGCGAAAAAACGCGTAACCCGGTCACGAAAAAGAGAGTTAGAAGAGCCTGATAAATTTATTTCCTTAACCACAAAAATCGTCGTATTTCTGGCAAAATATAAAACTTTTTTATTATCAGTGGCTATCGCGATTATGCTTATAATAGTCGCTATTTCTTCTTTTTATTATTATTCAGACAGAGCTGAAAGTAAAGCTTCTGTTATGCTTGCAAACTGTTTGGCCAAATATGAAAAAATTAAAACCGAGCAAGGAGCTGTAAAAGCATACCAGGAAGTATCAGACGATTTTATTCAGATTGTTGAAAACAACTGGGGCAAAGATAGTGCAAAGCTGGCAACTGTTATGTATGCAAATATCTGTTACAATGCCGGTGAGTTTGACAGGGCGACGGAATTATATAATAAAGCCCTTTCCGGCTTTGAAAATAATCCATTTGTTAAAAACCTCATATTTAACGGTATTGCATACTCACGCGAAGGAAAAAAAGATTACACCGCTGCTGTAGAATATTTTAATAAAATTTTATCCGGACCTGATGATAAAATTAAAGACGAAACCCTTTTTAATTTAGGACGGCTTTATGCTGTGATGGGAAACAAAGACAAAAGCGTTGAGGCTTTTAATAAAATTATTTCTGACTATAAAGATTCCAGCTACACAGATTTAGCTGAAGAAAAAATATTCCACAGCCTTTAATTTTGATGAATTCGTAA
This sequence comes from Desulfobacteraceae bacterium, assembly GCA_013792055.1. GTDB lineage: Bacteria > Desulfobacterota > Desulfobacteria > Desulfobacterales > ETH-SRB1 > B13-G4. The sequence continues at coordinate 24,782 of VMSQ01000287.1, read as the reverse complement.
AAAGACCAAAAATCATCTTAACCGTCATTCCAGCGAAAGCTGGAATCCAGTCTTTTCAAGTGGTTACAGATCATCTGGACTCCGGTTTTCACCGGAGTGACGACTTTTTTACGAAGCCGTCGTTGTTATTTATAAAATGGAAGATCCGAAAGAATGGTCGTTATATCTTCATCTAAAAAGTTAATTCCAGCCCCGATAAAAAAAGATTCATTACCCTCATCGCTTATAAAATCATCAAAGCCCGAGGTTATATATAAATGCTTAAATGGTGTAAAATCTGCTTTGAATTTCAAGTGAGCGTTGCTGTCTGAATCAAAATCAAAGGCTTCCATTGAGAGGGTCAGGCGATCTTTTAAAAGATAGTAATCAAATGCGAAACCGCCTGTAGATTCAAAAATTCCACCGCGCAAGCCAAGGTCATAGTAACGCTTGGCAATTTGGGCTGAAAATTTAATTTCATTTTTTTCCTTCTTTTCAATATGTTCTGTCGTGGTTACTCCGTTTGTAGTCGTTGTAATATCGGTTACGGATTCCACTCCACCCGGGTCATCAACAACCTGAAGCAAATAATACTTGTCCTCCCTTGGTTGAATACGAAGACTAAGGTAGGATTTAACATCATTGCTGTCAAAAAGATATTCTCCCCTGTAATCCAGATATGTTCTGAAAGATTCCTGTTTTTGCATATAATCATTTATGCTGGTAAGGGTTGAATTTAGAGTTTCTACAGTTTCTTCATCATTAAGAAGCTTCCCTATTGATCCTTCTCCCCTGTTTATCTTTTCAGTTATTTCTTTAAGTGACGCAAGAGTCCCGTTTAACTTTTCGACCGTATCTTCTTCGTTAATTAATTTCCCTATACTTCCTTCACCTTTATTAATCTTTGATGAAATTTCATTTATTGTTGCCGAGAACTCGGAAAGATTTGCTATTATTTTTACAAGCTCTTCGTTGTTTTCCTGCACGGTTCTGTTCAGAGTTTCAGCCACAGCCTGCATAGAATCCACTATTGAACGAAGTGAGGCTTCGCCTTTTTCACCTCCCATTACATTCGCAAACGAACGTGTCAGCGTGCTGATATTTTTTGCCACCTCTCCGAGAACATTCATCAGGCTATCCAAATCTGTTGCAGTGGTAGTGCTGACAATGCGCCCACCCGGTTCAATCAAGGGAGCTGCCGAAGAGCCCTGAACCAGCACAACATATTTATCACCAAGTATTCCCCTGGTTCCGATCGAAGCTTTAACATCTTTTCTAAGTTTAACATTGGAATCTATTCGAAGAATTACCAGCGCCTTTCCGTCTTCAAGCAAAACCTTGCTGACCCTGCCCACTTCAACACCCGCTATTTCAACCGAAACATCTTCTTCAAGGCCGGATGCTGAATCAAAATATACCTTAACTTCATATCCCTTATCCATTTTAAAACCAAGCTTCCCCAGCCTCATGGACATGTATCCAAGAATTATAATTCCAATTACAACAAAAACACCGACTTTTGCTTCTATGCTTAAATTTGACAAAGAAAATCCCCTAATCCCTTAATGGTCTCGTAAAAAGTCCAAAAATACCGTTTTCCGTCATTCCGGCGAAAGCCGGAATCCAGTCTTTTCAAGCAGTTGCAGACCACCTGCCCGCCATCGCTTTTGCCCAAAGGCGGCTGTTGCCGCTGCTCAAGACGTCCGCTCAGGCGAGGCGGGCGGGTCTGGACTCCGGTTTTCACCGGAGTGACGACTTTTTACGAATTCATCAATCCCTTAAATCCTTAATAAACCGTCTAACAAAAGAATTGTTTGATGAACGTATTTCATCCGGTGTCCCAACAGCAACAATTTTACCCTGATATAACATGGCTACCTTATGTGCAATCGTAAAGGTAGATTCAATGTCATGACTAATAACAACAAAAGTCGCCTTTGTCCTCTCCTGTGTCGCTACAATAAGTTTGTCAATACTTTCGCGCATTATAGGATCAAGACCTGTTGTGGGCTCATCAAATAGCACGATTTTTGGATCCAGCGCAATAGCCCTTGCAAGTCCAGCTCGCTTGCGCATACCTCCTGATAGTTCTGAAGGCATCTTATGTGTCACATTTTCCAATCCAACAAGATTTAACTTATCATCAACTATTTTATTTATCTCTTTTCTTGATAATCGTTTATGTTCGTTGAGTGGAAAAGCTACATTTTCACCTACCGTCATCGAGTCGAATAAAGCTGCATCCTGAAAAAGCATACCAAATTTTTTTCGTACTTCATTAAGCTTTTTGTCATTTAGATTTGTAATGTCAATTCCGTCAATGATAATCTGCCCTGAATCAGGCCTTATAAGACCTATAATATGCTTTAAGAGGACGCTTTTGCCTCCTCCGCTCTGACCAATAATAACGGTAATCTTTCCAGGATCTATATTAAGATCAAGATCGTCCAGAACTTTTTGGCTGTTAAAAGATTTGCTTATCTTTATTATTTCAATCATCAGAACATAACTGCTGTCAGAAAATAATCACTAATAAAAATCAATACCGATGACAAGACCACCGACTGTGTTGTTGCTCTTCCAACTCCTTCAGCACCGCCGATTGTAGATATTCCCTTGTAACAACCTATAAGAGAAAGAATTAATCCAAAAAACGCAGCCTTTATAAGCCCATTGAAAATATCCTCAAGATCAACGATGTCAATTATTTTGGCTATGAAAATTCCTGAATTGATTTTTAGAAGGTTAACACCAACAAAATAGCCGCCCACAATACCGACAAAATCAGATATAATTGTCAAAACAGGAAGCATTAATATTGCGGCAATTATACGAGGCATAACCAGATATTGGATGGGATTGACTGACATCGTATTTAACGCATCAATCTGCTCTGTAACTTTCATGGTGCCAAGCTCAGCCGCCATCGCTGAACCTACACGCCCCGTGACCATTAGAGCAGTAAAAACCGGCCCAAGTTCGCGCGTCATTGATAAAGCTACGGTTGAGCCCACCAGGCTTTCACCCCCGAACATTCTAAAACCATGATAGGTCTGAAGAGCAAGAACCATGCCCGTAAAAGCACCTGTGATCATAACAACGATAACGGAATTGACTCCAACAAATTCCATTTGCTTGAAAATTACTCTAATGCGAAACGGCGGACGGAACATCCATGATATGGTTGACAGCAGAAGGAGCATAATTCTGCCGCATTCTTCAACAAAGAATACAAGCGGTCTTCCTGCAAATTCAAGAAATCGTATCATCGGCTTTTCTTCAACTATTGAATTTAGTTCGCTTCGCTCAGAATTAGTCGAGTGGTCGAGTGGGAAAGTGGTCAAGTGGTTCAATACTCTTTACAACTCGAGGACCCCGCCTGCCAACGCCTGGTTTGCCGGGTAATTGTAACGGCGGCACAAATGGCAATGGCGGGCAGGTTGACTAAAGTCGTAGGAATTCCGAGACGTAAAATTAAATTATTGCAAACATAAGGAAATTAGCCATTAAAGTCAAGGTAAAGCTTTATTTTCAGTAATTACTCAGGTTCACAGTTCCAAACTAGAAACCAAGCTTTTTGTCAAAAATATTACTCCATAATTAACCAGTATTAACGAGGTCTATACTATATATGGTTGTTGAATAATCAGAAGCACAACTTAATGTAGTTATGCATAATTATACATAATTAACTTGACTTAATAATATAATGCAATTAATATTTTGGGAAAATTTAAATTTAATTATTAAAAAGTAAGGTTTTTATGGGCGGTAATTCTTTAAAAAAAATTAGAGAATCTCTTATGATGAGCAAGGCCGAACTTGCAAGAGAAGCAAAAGTTTCACCTATCACTATTGCTCGAATAGAAAACAATATGCTGTGCCGCATGGAAACCAAAAGAAAGATTCTTTTGGCCCTGGGATTTAAACTTTCGGATAAAAACAAGATATTTGGCGATTAAGGGTTTATCAAATGATATTTCGAAAATCTCCCGGCTTGGTCGGCCTTGATATTGGCTCCAGCGCTTTAAAAGCCGGAGAAATTACGGCAACAAAAAAGGGGTTTGCCCTGAAGAATTTCGGAATGATAAGCATTGCCCAGGGAGCAATTGAAGAAGGCAATATAAATGATCCGGAAAATGTTGCCGACTCAATTCGTCAACTATTTAAGGCGAATAACATAAAAGAAAAAGATGTTGCCATATCGATCGGCGGTTATTCAGTTATTGTCAAAAAAATAGACTTGCAAACCGTAACTGAAGAACAACTTCAAAAAACCATCCATTTGGAAGCAGAGCAATATATCCCTTTCGACATCAGCGAGGTTAATATAGATTATCAAATCCTGGGAGAAAGGGAAGCTGACTCAAATCAAATGAGCGTTATGCTCGTTGCAGCAAAAAAGGAAATGATTAATGAATATATCAATCTTGTTCAAATAGCCGGACTTAACCCATGCATAATCGATGTTGATGCCTTTGCCCTGCAAAATATTTTCGAGGTCAATTATGACTTATTTGATGAAAATGTAGTGCTGATAGATATAGGCGCAAACAAAACATCATTGAACATACTGAAAGGCTATTCTTCTGTATTCATGAGAGATGTTTCGCTGGGATGCAGCCAGATAAATCAAAAGATAATCTCTCTTATAGACTGTTCTTTTATAGAAGCTGAACAGCTTAAGCTTAGTAAACAGACGGACAAAATATCTCCTGATGATCTAAAACAAACTGTTTCATCTGTGGTTTCTGAATGGAGTATCGAAATAAGACGCGCACTTGACTTTTATTATTCGGCAAACCCCGATGAGCAGATAAAAAGTATTGTGCTCAGCGGCGGCGGCGCTCATATTAAGGAATTCCGTCAACTTCTGGCTGCTGAAACATCATCGAAGGTAGAAACTATCAACCCTTTCAAAAAGTTAGATGTTTCTGCACGTTTTGATCCTTCATACCTTGCGCAGATAGCCCCTCAAGCAGCTATCTGCATGGGGCTTGCTTTAAGAAGAGTTGCTGACAAATGATAAAAGTTAATTTGCTGCCTTTTCGGGCCGCGCGTAAAAAAGAAAACATACGTCGACAAGTCTCAATATTTTTTCTGTTAACTATATTTGTCGCTCTTTGTATGTATTATTACAATATATCTTTGAATAATAAGATTAACGACTATAATGTTAAAATAGAAAACATTAAAAATGAGGTGGCCAAACACAACAAGATAACTAAAGAAATAGCGGATATCGAAAACAGACTGGACGTCCTCAATAAAAAAACAGGTGTAATAAAAAATCTTGAGCTTAATCGCAAAGAGCCTGTCCGCCTTCTTGACATAATGACATCTATGGTAATTCCAAAGCAAATGTGGTTTACTAATCTTGAAGCAAAAGAAGAAGTAGTCACAATTAAAGGGTTTGCTCTTGATAATAAAACTGTTGCTGATTTTATGACCCGCTTAGAAGAGTCAAAGCTTTTCGACAGCGTAAATTTAATGACCCTGAAACAACAAAGCTATAATAAGAATATAAATCTTAAAGGATTTGTAATTTCCTGTAATAAAACACCCCATGATAACGCCGGCACTGACAAGGCAACTAAACAATGAAGAAATTCGACATTTCTTTAAAAGCTATTGAACCCTTATTTGAAAAGGTTGGAAACATATCAAAAGTTCACAGAATCCTGATATGTGTTTCGACTTTCATCGTAATTACAGGGTTGTTTGTTTATTTTTTATATATTCCAAAATTTGAAAAGCTTAACCAATTAAATTCAGATTACAAGAATCTTGAAAAAATGCTTGCTTCTGCCAAAAAAAAGGCGGCTCAGGTTAACAAATATAGAGAAGAAATGAAAATGGCCGAAGCTCAATACAAAATCGCCATGAAAGCGTTGCCCGACAAAAAAGAAATTCCTTCTTTGCTAACCAACATTAGCGAATCCGGCAAGGAAGCCGGCCTGGAATTTCTGCTATTTCAACCTGAGTCGGAAATTAATAAAGATTTTTATGCTGAAATTCCAGTTTCAATTAAAGTTGCCGGCAATTATCACAATGTTGGACTCTTCTTTGATAAAGTTTCAAGGTTATCCAGGATAGTAAATATAAAAGATATTGTAATGGAGACGTCCAAGGAAGGGAACATGCTCAACACCTCCTGTACGGCTGTAACTTACAGATTTGTAGAGGTTGAAGAAAAAGAAAAGGATACTGTCTCAAAGACAGCAAAGAAGTAAAGTGATGGTTCAGCCACTAAGGCCTGTAAATAGTCGAGTAGTCGAGTAGTCGAGTAGTTAACCACTCGACCATTTTCCCACTCGACTACTCGACCAATATCAAAATGAAAAAGCCGATGCGTAAGTATATAAAAATATTTATAACTATAGCTATCTTAACGAACTTCTTTTTATGTTGTGGCTGCAATGATCAAGCAGCAAAGCAACAAAAAGCAATGGTTATCAGCAAAAAGATTGTAATGCCGAAAAAGGACCAAAAAATTGAACCCTCAAAACCCGAAATAAAAGAACAAGACTTAAAACCAAAAACCGATAAAATAGATACGGTTCCTGATCAAAAGATTGAATTGTCAGAAACATCTGACTCCTATTCTTATAAGGTTGAGGGGAAAATAGATCCGTTTGCCTCAATTTTCAGAGATGTGGCTTCTGAGTTTGCCGATCAAGGTGATGGAAAAAAGGAAAGCCTCATTCCGCTCACCCCTATTGAAAAGGTTGACCTGAGTCAGTTGAAGCTTGTGGGAATAATCAGCGCGCCAAGCGGAAACAAAGCGCTTGTAGAAGATGCGTCCGGCAAAGGGTTTGTAATAAAAAAAGGCACCCGCATAGGCATCAATTCGGGCAGGGTAGTAGAAATATTAAAAACCCTTGTGGTTGTAGAAGAAGAAACCGAAAACATATTAGGCAAAACAGGCCTTGTTAAAAGAGAACTTAAACTTCAGAAGCCTCCTGGAGAAGAATAATTATGAGTTACGGAAATTATAAATCGTCAAAAATCAGGGTGACAGCCATTTTACTGGTAATTTTAATAGCTGTATTTACAGGATGTGCTCAAAATATGGCTGCAAAAAAAGATATGGAACTTTCTCCTGAACCAAAGCTTATAACTGAAATAAGCACCTCTGAGGATTCAGAATCATTTAATGTATTGGTTAAAGGGAATCGCATGTTGACCTACATGTCTGTTAAACAACTCTTTCCCCTGGCTGTGCTGCTTTACTTTCCTGAAACAGCGCTTGATAATATCAATACAAATATTTCGCCGGAAAGCGAAATCATCGGCCCAATAACAGCTTCCGAACTAACTGAAAAAGGTCATAAATCCAAGATCGAAATATTATTAAAAAAAGATGTGCCATATAAAGCAGATAGTGAAGGAACTGGACTTAAAATATCATTTTCCAAGCCATCTAAAGCTTTATCTTCCCCAATTTTATCTTCCTCTGAACCTGCAGAAAAACCAGTAGAAAAAGCCAAAAAACCTGCATGGGTTAATCGTATTGATTTTTCGAGTGAAGAGGCCGGAAAATCAACTATCATTATTGGAACGACCGGGCCTGTTGAATACAGAATAAAAAAAGCCTCACCCCAGTTGTTACAACTGAAACTGCTGAATACCAGACTACCGGACTACCGTAAGTTTCCGCTGATTACTACCCGTTTTGAAAGCGCAGTAGATAGAATTATACCTATTCAGACACCTGCCATGAAAAATACTTCCATGTTCACAATCGAGCTGCGGGAGTCTGTACCCTATTTTATCGAACAGGCTGAGGGTCTTTTATCGCTACACTTTGAAGCATCGTCAATATCACCCAGACCATTAGAGGATGCTAAACTTCCTGCCTGGAAAAAAATTCTTGCCCAAACTGTAACTAAAGAAGAAATTGATATTGATGAAGAAACACCTGAGGGTCTGGTTGCTGAAAAATATACAGGCGAAAAAATAGCCCTGGATTTTTATGAAACCGACATTAAAAATGTTTTTCGAATATTAAAAGAAGTAAGTGGAAAAAACTTTGCAATCGACAAGGATGTTGCAGGCAAAGTTACTCTGACTTTAGATAAACCCGTGCCATGGGATCAGGTACTCGATCTGGTCCTTAAAATGAACCAGCTCGGCCAGATTTTTGAGGGAGATATAATAAGGATAGCCACTGCAGAAACACTTAAGAAAGAAGATGTGTTCAAAAGAGATAAAATAGCCTTAGAACCACTCACTACAGCATATATTTCAGTTAACTACGCAAATGCGGATCAAGACATACGGCCGAAAATTGAAGCGATATTAACGGAAAATCGAGGCAGCGTCAGCGCTGATAAACGCACCAACATTATTATTATGACAGACGTGGAAGCTAAGATAGAGAAAGCCAGGGAGATTATCAACAGTCTGGACATTCCCACCCGTCAGGTCATGATAGAAGCGCGGATTGTTGAAGCGACCGTTGATTTTGCCAGAGAGATAGGTATCAGCTGGGGTGGAAACTTTTACCAAACCTCCTCCCATGGTAGTGGCAGAGTCGATACAACCGGAAGGCTTTTCGGGGCATACGCGGGCGGCGACTATGATGGTGATACTGCCAACTATGCAGTTAATCTGCCCGGTGCCAACCTTTTTACTACTGCCAAAGGAGCCGGGCTTGGATTTACATTCGGCAGAATCGGCGGATCTACTCTTGACCTTGATATAAGATTAATGGCAATGGAAACAAATGCCGAGGGCAAGATCATATCAGCTCCCAAGATAGCTACGCTTGACAACGAAACAGCCAGGATCAAGCAGGGATATGACTTTCCGTTTAAACAATTTGACGAGTCGGGAAACACGACCATAACCTGGAAGCCTGTTGATTTACTGCTGGAAGTAACCCCGCATATCACGTCCGACAATCGTGTCAGCATGGCAATCAAGACCACAAAAAACGACTTAAAATCAACAGGATTGTCCGAGACTCCGATGATGACAACAACTAAGGAAGCCGAAACAAAACTTCTTGTAAGTGACGGGGAAACGATAGTCATAGGCGGCATTATCAAAGAGACTCTGAATTGGTCTGAATCAAAGGTGCCGCTTCTTGGCGACATCCCTATACTGGGCTGGCTTTTCAAAACAAAATATCGAGTGACCGAGAAGTCAGAGCTGTTGATTTTTATCACGCCAAGAGTAATTCATCTCGAGCAGCAGGGCAAGAATACAGATTATAAATATTGATGAACTCGTAAAAAGTCTCAAAATCGTCATGCCGGACTTGATCCGGCATCCAGAACGCATTAAAAACACTGGATAGCGCTAAAGCTTCACTACGTGCCCGGCTTTCGCCGGAATGACGGAAAATGGTATTTATTGTAAATTTTTTATTTCTTTCCGGGCTTCGACTGCAATAGCGCTGTCGGGTGCAAGTTCAATGACCTTATTATAAGCTTTGATTGCCTTTTCATATTCGCGCGATAAACTGTATGCCCTTGCCAGATAAAAACATGCTTCAGCAGAGCGCGGATAGTTTTTTACTGCTTTTTCAAGAATTACAACTGCATCCGCTGCTCTTTCCATTGCTATATAAGTTAGGCCAAGACCCCGCAAGGCAATAATAAAATTTGGTTCCAGCTTAAGGGCCTCGCGATAATATTTTTCCGCAAGTTCGTATTCCTGCTTGTTGTAATATGCCCACCCCAGGTTTGTAAGAGGATAGTGGGGCGTGGCATATAAGATATCATCAATAATTTCCTTAAAACAGCTAATTGCCATATCCCATTCTCTTTTGGCAACATAGGCTGTCCCCAGATTATTTTTAGCCGGCGCATAATCCGGTTTTAATTTCACTGCTTTCGTAAAGTGTTTTACAGCAAGGTCCAGCCGACCCTTGGCCATATATGCAAGACCAAGGTCATTTTGAAGAAGGGGATCTTTGGGGTATATTTTATCTGCTTTTAACAATTCCCTAAGGGCTGAAGAAAAATCCCCTTGCTGCATGTATGCTTCGCCGAGGTTTCTTGATGCTTCCTCCTGTTTCTTTCGCATTTCAATGTTCGCGGCGCAAGAAACTATACAAAAAATTAAAAATACACTTAAAACCAGATGATTTGTTTTCATGCTTTTCTACTCCAAAATAAGTTTCTTGTAAAAACTCGCCGCGGATTTTCACGGAATTACACTGATATTCTTATAGTAACTTACTACACGGTCATAAATTGTTTACAATTTTCAGTGAAACTCCGTGTCGTTCCGTGGTGAATTTTTATTAATCCTGGTGTTCTTGTGACTGAACTATCACGACTTTTAAATCTCTGTCCCTTAAGAATTGAATCAACTCGTTATGTAAAGGAACTGTCGATATAAGTATGTTGTTGCTCTCTGAATCTGTAACCAGAAATCCCGGTATGGTTAATGAAGTATTATGTTTTTCAGGCATTTTCGCAACAAAAAATATTGGGTCGATTGTGTAATCAAGCCCAATGCCTTTAAGGAGTTTTAGTATGACTGTATTTATATTATCCCCTGTATCTATCTGGACAACCTCCATGCCGGCCTTTTTAATAGCACTTGCCGCCTCGCCATAAATGTTTCCGAAGTCAACGATCAGCGGAGCATCATCTTTTAATGATATGAGATTTGATAAGGCTTCAACCTGAATGCCTTTGTATGGAAATGTAATGTTAATATTCTGCTCATATCTGCAACCCATTGCTTTAAGCAAATCACTAACAATAATTTTTCTTTCCCTGTCTTTGATAAAGATTACATTTTCATCGGGTCCACGGTATTGAACCTCTTTTGTATTATGATTAACCTTTCCGTCTTTGATTATATCTTTAACAATTATGCCCTGGGATTCGAGATAACGGCAAATTGAACCGGGCGTGCGTTCATCCGGATTTTCAACAAAATTTATACAAACAAAGGATGCCCTGTTTTCAGATGCTAAAGAAATCTCAACTATCCACTTTGCGGTGATATTTACTTCTATGCCCTTATCTGAAAAGGATAATTTTTCTTTTATATTATCCTTGCATACCGAATTCATTACTAAATCAAATAGCTGGCCTGAAGATGATTCCTGAGGAACTGGAACAATTGTTACATTCTTCCAAAATGACTTTATTGCATTCAAAGTATATTCTTGTATATCATTTTCTTGAAACATTATTTTGCTTTGATTTTTAAGCTCTATAACAGGAAACATGGAAAGATCTAAGCTGAAATCCTCTTCTCCCTGCATTGGAAAGTAGTATGTGCCTTTATTTAGAAGTTTTGCGTCCAGGGCAAAAGCAATTTGATTAAAAGGAGATGGTGCAACTGCTGCTTCATCTATTGCGCTGGAAGCAACTGTGTCGCCCATAACAATTTTCTCTACAATATTGCCGGAAGCATCAAAAAGGGATTTATACCAGGGCTGGTTTCGAATTGGTGGATTTGGAATATATATTTTTTGACCGGCGCGAATAAGATCAAAGTCAACAATTCCCGGGTTGATCAGCCTGAACAACTTCAATCCTTCCCTGTATAATTCTGTTGTTGCCTCATCTGTGGAGTAACCTTGCACGATCAGCCGTGATAAACAATCTCCTTGTTTTACCGTATATGCAGTTGAATGGTTTTTAAGAACTTCAGGTGTGTTTGAGATGGTTACAAATGGAATGGTAACGATTCCGGAAGATTGGCCTGGCATGGAGTCTTTACTCAATATCTTTAAGGGGATAAAAACATGCTGATCAGGTAGAATTCTATTTATGTTGCGAATATGTGGATTAATTCGTTTAAATATGCTTAAAAATTCAGGGAAATCCTTTTGTGAGATTTCACCTCTCTGCCTGAAGAGTTTATAAATCCAATCATCTTTCTGAACGATATAAGGATCGCACAAAATATCCCGCCCCTTATCTTTCCGAACCTCGTAGCTTTTATATAAAAAAGCTGCGTTTACATCATAAGGGGGGCTTATGGTAAATATTATCAGACTCAGAAAGATGGAAATTAATGATTTAAGCATCTTAACCGCTCAGGTTGTTAGGTTCACGGTTCACGGTTCAATGGTTCACGGTTGATCAAACCATAATGGTCTCGTCGTCACTCCGGTAGATCCCGGATCGAGTCCGGGAGGAGTCCAGAGTAGTTGCAACTACCTGAAAATGCTTGTCCTCGACCTGATCGGGGACTGGATTCCGGCTTTCGCCGGAATGACAAAAAATGTGTGTTTTCGACTTTTTACGAAGCCATCAAACATAAAACTGTTAACTGTAAACCGACAACCGTGAACCCTTGAACCGTGAACCGTGAACCTGAGTGTTTATACTCTTTTTAGATTCAAAGCATTTGCGATTTCTTCTGATGTACGTTCGACAAACCGTTTAAAATCTTCTCCGGTTAAGGGCTTTCCGGGCGCAGGAACCTTTTCAAGGTCTTTTGGCCGGATAAAAACAGGAGAATTAATTAGATCCGGGTTTGGAGAAATTTCAAATTCCGCTGGGAAACTGTTTGCAAAATACATCTCCTGGAAACCCGAAAATTTCAGGGCATGAGCGGTTGAATCAACTATGGCAACTTCATTTTTTTCAATAATTCCCTTTTCATAAGCTGAAACAAGAGCTGCCAGAGATTCGCCGCCATGAGTACATGCAATGTGCCCGTTCCGATTTGCTAAAAGTTCCCAGTCCATGATGTCCTGCTCAGACACCTCAACAAAAAAGACGTTCTGTTTGTCAGACATGCTGTTATAAATATCAACCAGATGAATTACCCTGGGCATTGATACCGGGTTGCCGATCATAGCGGCCTGGGCTACGCTGGGCTTTACCGTTACAGGAACAAATTTCCGTTTTTCCGCATCAGGCTCCAAATAATATCTGTAAACAGGGTTGGCATGCTTTGACTGCACGCCGATTATTTTTGGCAATGTCTTTATAATTCCTGTTTCATAAAACTTTAAAAATCCGCTCATCACTGCTGTAATATTGCCTGCATTGCCGATAGGTAATATTACGACCTTGTCGTTCATATCATATTCAAAATCCTGGGCTATTTCATATGAATATGACTCCTGCCCAAGGATTCTCCATGCATTTTTGGAGTTTAAGAGCGCTACATTATATTTCTCCGACAAAGCTTCAACAACCTTCATGCAGTCGTCAAACACACCTGGAATTTCAAATACCGATGCCCCGCTTCCCAAAGGCTGTGACAACTGCTGCGGAGTTACTTTCTTATGGGGAAGAAGTACCGCTGATTTTACATGAGGCTTAAGATAAGATGCATATAATGCCGCGGACGCGGAAGTATCTCCGGTAGAAGCGCATATCGCTAAAACATCAGATAGATATCCTTTTTTGATTAGAAAATTTATATAGCTCAAAGCGCTCGCCATCCCCCTGTCTTTAAAAGAAGCGCTTGGATTCTGCCCATCGTTTTTAAAGTAAAATCTAATTCCGGCCTTTTTCTGCAAAAAAGAATTTGCTTCAACAATAGGGGTATGCCCTTCCCCTAGATAAACAATGGAATCCAGGGGCATAATTGAACCAATAAATTCATGATATAAATAAATTCCTTTTAGAGCGGAAATTTTGAGCATCTTGCGATAGTCAAAAATCCTGTGCCACAATTCTCCCGGAATTTTTTTAAGCCTGTCAAAATTTGCATCATAAATAAGCAATACCTGTCCGCATTCCGGACAAGTGTATAGCAATTTCTCAATACCGTATTCCTGCCCGCATTCCAAACAGCGATATATAAGCCTCCCTCCCCCATCGGAAACTGGGTCAGGAATCAGGTATGGCTGGATATCTTCTGGAAAATTTTCAATCTTCATAGCTAAACTCTTTCAGTAACGGTTCACAGTTCACAGTTCACAGTTCACGGTTGGTTGGGTTGCCGTTCAATCTTGATGGCCTCGTAAAAAGTCGAAAAACGCTCTTTTCTGTCATTCCGGCGAAAGCCGGGCACGTAGTGAAGCTTTAGCGCTATCCAGCAAATTCAGATAGTTACAAAGGCTCTGGACTCCTCCCGGACTCGATCCGGGATCTACCGGAGTGACGACTTTTTACGAGTTCATCAATCTTCATTGCTCTTCTAATCTTGAACCTGGAACCGTGGAACTGTGAACCGTGAACCCTGAGCCCTTTAATGCTTCTCTTTTTGAATCGAGGAAGTCTTCATATATGGTTGAAGTACCTCGGGAATTATTACAGACCCGTCCGGCTGCTGGAAGTTTTCAAGTATAGCCGCAACCGTGCGTCCAACAGCAAGTCCGGATCCATTCAATGTGTGGACAAGTTCGGTTCCTTTTTTTCCCTTCCTCCTGAATCTGATATTCGCACGCCTTGCCTGAAAGCTTTCAAAATTACTGCAAGACGAAATTTCTCTATAAACACCCTGGGCTGGCATCCAGACTTCAATATCATATGTCTTAGCCGCGGAAAACCCCAGATCTCCGGTACAAAGATCAACCACCTGATAAGGAAGATTTAGCTTTTTAAGAATGGTTTCCGCATTATTTAACAGTTTCTCAAGCTCGTTATATGAGTTCTCGGGTGTTGAAAATTTGACCAGCTCAACCTTGTTAAACTGATGCTGTCTTATCAACCCCCTTGTATCCTTTCCATAAGATCCTGCCTCGGACCGAAAACAGGGGGTATAGGCGGCGTATAAAATGGGCAGATTATCTTCTTCTAATATCTCATTCTGGTGAATATTGGTCAGCGGCACCTCCGCTGTCGGTATCATAAAATAATCCCAGCCGCTTAGCTTAAAGAGATCGTCTTCAAACTTCGGCAACTGTCCGGTATTTGTCAGGCTCTTACGATTTACAATAAAAGGAGGAAGAATTTCTTTATAATGGTTTTCTGTAGTATGAACATCGAGCATAAAATTAATTAGAACTCTTTCTAATTTTGCTCCTTCTCCCAAATAGAGGGGAAAGCGGGCGCCGGTGATCTTAGAAGCTCTGTCAAAATCAAAAATTCCAAGGCTTTCGCCTAATGCCCAATGGGGTTGGGGTTCAAACCCAAAATCCGGACACTTTCCAACCTGCTTTATAGTTTTATTTTCAGAACTATCTTTTCCTACAGGAACAGATGTGTGGGGTATGTTGGGCAGTCCAATAAGGATGTTTTTTATTTTTTCTTCCATTTCAGTCAAAATTTTCTCTAAATCCTTAATTTGACCCGAAACTTTACGCATTTCATTTACAAAATCTTCTGTATCCTCTTTCTCCTTTTTCATAATTGCTATCTGTTCGGAGACCTTATTGCGCCGATGCCTCAAAGCTTCTATCTCAAGGAGAATATCTCTGCGTTTTACATCGTAACTTACTAAACTTTTAAGATCCGCTGTTTCACCTCGCAACGAAAGAACTTCTTTAACTAAAGATAAATTTTGAATGACAAACTTGATTTCCAGCATAAAATACCTATATTATTTTAAAAAATAGCTATTATAAATTCTTCAATAATATTATCGGCCGAATTTGAGCCTGGGGCAGAAAATGGTCACAAGTGGTCGCTATACAAAGGACTCATATTGCACAAAATTATCACAGGGCAATTGTTTGGTCAATGATTATTGCGAGTTGCTTGACTTTAAGTGCATAATTTGTATATATAATAAAAAATTAGTAGCCGTTCACGGCTTGAAACTTGAAATTGGAAAATAGAAATTTGGGAGAACAGTACAAAAGCCCGCCCGCCTCGCCTGAGCGAGAGCGATGGCGGGCAGGCATGAATGCCTAATTTCCAATTTCTAATTTCAACGTTCCGTGAACGCTTACCTAGATTTACTCTGGAGAGATAATATGGAGGAAATTCGAGAGAAAAAACAAGAAGTGCGTAATAATATTGCAGCGACACTTGAAAAGCTTTCTGATAAAGAAATAGCAAAAAAGACCAAACAAATTGAGGATAACTTGTTTGAATTCGCGAACTTTCTTGAAGCAAAAATTGTTTTGCTTTATATCAATAAGAAATCAGAGGTTGCATCCCGTAATATTATAAAAAGATGTTTTGACTTTAATAAAATTGTAATTCTTCCTGCCTTTAATATCAAAACATATGAAATAAAATTAATGAAAGTTGATGACCTTGATAATGACCTGATAACTGGTCCGAGGGGCATCTTGGAACCGGATATTAATCGCTGCAAAATCGTACCCGTTGACCGTGTTGATTTAGCACTTATCCCGGGGATTGCCTTTGACGAAAAGGGAGGAAGGATAGGCTCCGGCGAGGGATATTACGACAGATTCATACCTAAACTTTCTATAACGACTAGAAAAGTAGCTATAGCTCTTGAGTGCCAAATTATTCAGCAAGTTCCTGTTGAATCCCATGACATCCATGTAGATATTATAATTACCGATGAAAGAATAATTTATAAGATATAGGAAACTCAGGGGTCGGGGAGCAGGGGTCGGGGAATAAGAAATCTGTGACACTAACCCCTGACCCCTGATCCCCGACCCCTGCTCTTTATGGATTCAATATATCTGCCAGCCTCTTTAGATTTGCTTCTTCCCCTACCGCTATGACAGTATTTCCAGCTTTGATAACTGTTTCAAAAGAAGGATTAAACAACATGCTGTCATCTGACTTCTTTATTGCAATTATTATAAGATTAAACTGCTGCCTGATACCAGAATCCTTTAACATAACGTTTGATAGTGCGGAGGAAGAGCTTACGGGTATCTCCTCCATCTGAATATCTTTACGCGAGTAAGTAAAAGCAAGGTCAAGAAAGTTTGTCACAGTAGGACGAAGTATCCTCTGCGCCATACTAACAGCGCCCATTTCATATGGTGATTCAACATTGTTTGCCCCGGCCGCCCGTAATTTCGCCTTTGATTCAGCCTGGCACGCCCGTGCAACTATATAAAGATCCGGATTAAGCTGTCTTGCCGTCAAGACAAGAAATACATTGTCCGCATCAGTAGCTAAAACAGCGACAAGTCCTTTTGCCCGCTTTATTCCAGCTTTAATAAGATTTGCCTCATCCGAAACATCCCCGCACACATAAAGAACTTTATCTTCATCCATTACCGGAACCAGATCTCTGTCTTTCTCTATAACAACCAGGTCAAGCGGCTTTCTTTGTAAATTTTTGCAAAGGACCCTTCCGATACGCCCGTATCCGCAGACAATATAATGGTTCTTTAATCGATCAATTTTTTTTCCAAACTTCTCCTCCCCAATATGGCTCTTATTCTTCCTTCAACCATAAATTGTACCACTACACCAGCTAGATACACAAAGAAACCAACCCCAAAGAAGATAAGTAAAATGGTAAACAACCGTCCTGTCTTACTAATTTCATGGACCTCGCCGTATCCAACGGTGCCCATCGTAATTACGGTCATATAGAAAGCGTCTAAAACGTCCCAGCCTTCGATAACCATATAGCCTGCCGTACCAAAGCCAACAATAAGTAAAGTTAATAAAGCTGATACTATTAGATGTTTTGCGCTGCCCATAAATTTATCCCAATATAAAACTACTCAGTTTGCCAGGTTCACGGTTCACGGTTCACGGTTGGCTACTTTGCGCTTTTCATAATATACTCTTCATACAAGGCGACATAGAGTTCGCTACCGTTCAATGTTCATCGCCATCTAACCTTGAACCGTGAACCCTTGAACTGTGAACCTGAGTAGTTACGAATTATTTTGTTTTTTTCATATAATACACGCATTAGGTATAGACAAGAACAAATCTTCAGCGTATAAAGCCTTGATGCAAACCCTTTGATTTGATAGCCAAAAACTAATTATGCCTGCCAATTCTTTAAAATATGAGCGCATGCGTGAAGCAATGGTTAATAAACAGATTGAATCGCGCGGAATAACAGATCCCTATGTCCTTGGCGCTATGCGTAAAGTTCCAAGACATCTTTTTGTAAGTGAAGCCTTAATGGATCAAGCTTATGGTGATTTTCCCCTGCCCATAGGAGAACAGCAAACCATCTCACAACCATATATCGTTGCTGAAATGACACAGGCTCTGCAATTAAACAAAGATGACAGAGTTCTTGAAATTGGAACAGGGTCAGGATATCAAGCGGCAATCCTTGCAGAAATTGTATTCCGTGTATATACAATAGAAAGAATTCATTCTCTTTTTGTTAAAACACGCGGGCTTTTTGATAAACTTCGCTATCACAATATTGTTACCAAATATTCCGACGGCACCTCGGGATGGATTGACGAAAGTCCTTTTGATGCCATTATCGTTACCGCTGGTGCCCCTGAAATCCCTAAGGTGTTGGTTGACCAGCTTTCCGTGGGTGGACGCATGGTTTTACCGGTAGGAGATCATTATTCCCAGGATTTAATCAGGCTTTACAAGGATGAGGATGGTATTCGCAAAACAAATTTGGGCGGATGCAGGTTTGTCAAGCTTGTTGGTGAACATGGATGGAGAGATCAATAAATGCTTCGTCGCCTTTATTCATGGGTTCTCCATTGGGCTGAAACCCCTTATGGAACCTGGGCATTATTTCTACTCGCGTTTTGCGAATCTTCCTTTTTCCCTATCCCCCCGGATATATTGTTAATAGCTCTATCTGTTTCAATACCAAAAAAGTCATTTAAATATGCTGCCGTTTGTACCGCAGGGTCCTTAATGGGAGGGTGCTTAGGCTATTTAATAGGATGGCAGTTTATGGTTAGCATCGGAGAAAAGATCATCCAGTTTTATGGCCTGACCCACAAAATGCAATACATCAAAGATATCTATATGCAATACGATGCATGGGCTATTGGCATCGCAGGATTTACACCAATTCCCTATAAAGTTTTCACCATTTCCGCTGGGGCATTTGAAATAAATTTCACAGTTTTCATAATTGCATCGGCTGTTTCAAGAGCAGCGCGTTTTTTTCTGGTGGGAGGACTTATCTATATTTTCGGCCCAAAAATTCAGGCCTTTATCGACAAATATTTAAATGTGCTTGCCATTGCCTTTGTGGTATTGCTTGTGGCGGGCTTTGCGATAATAAAAATCTTCTTTTAAGCAAAACACAAATTAACTGCATTTTGTGAATCCACAGGAACGACAAATCAGGCACCCCTCTTCATGCGACAGCACCCCGCCGCATTCCGGGCAAGCACACATCATGGTTTCTCTTTCAACAAAATCAGAATTGGTCAATTTCTTCAAAACCTGTGCAATTGCATCTGGGCAGGAAAGAACCATTTTGCCATCTTGCCATGAAGGAGAAGGGCACCGGATGCCTATAAGCTGCCTTACAATTGCATCTATCTTTACGCCCGACCGCAATGCAAGAGAAATCATGCGGCCGGCAGCTTCTATCTGGGACGAAGCACAACCACCGGTTTTTCCCATTTGAGCAAAAACCTCACACAGTCCTTGCTGGTCGGAATTGATGGTAACGTAAAGCTTTCCGCAGCCCGTGCTTATTTTTTCTGTAATACCATATGTGCGTCCCGGCCTGGGCCTGGGGACAACTTTTACAGAAACACCTTTTTTGTCGTCGATACTCATAGCCTGACCGCTGCGGCTTCCATATCTGTAAATGGTTACTCCCTTACAACCGCTCTTGTAAGCAAGGCTATATACTTTTTCCACATCATTTATTGTGGCATCAGCAGAAAAGTTCACCGTTTTTGAAACCGCATTGTCAGTATATTTCTGAAAAGCTGCCTGCATTTTTATATGCCACACAGGAGAAATATCATGAGATGTTCTAAACAATTTTTTTATATGATCGGGAACCGCATCTATATGTTGAACCGAACCGGTTCTTGCTGTTTCTTCAGCAAGCTCATTGCTGTAAAATCCTTCATCCCTGGCCTTCTTAATAAATATCGGATGCATCTCCGAAAGCAATTTTCCATCCAGCACTCGCCTTGTATATGCTACTGCAAAAACAGGTTCAATACCACTAGAGACACCAGCAATAATGCTTATTGAGCCTGTTGGTGCAATGGTTGTTGTTGTAGCATTCCTCATATATGGAGTAGCAGGGTTATCAAAGACGCTTCCTTTGTAATAAGGAAAATTCCCACGCCTTTCAGCTAACGCAGCGGAAGCCGATTTTGATTCCTGTGATATAAAAGCCATAATATCTTCGGCCTGTGAAACAGCCTCGTCTGAATCATAGGGTATTCCCATTTTTATCAGCATGTCGGCAAACCCCATTACACCAAGCCCTATCTTTCTTGTACCTTTGCTGATTTCCTCGATGCGTGAAAGAGGATATTTATTTATCTCTATAACATTATCAAGAAAATGAACCGCTGAATGAACTGTTCTTTTAAGTCGCTTCTTATTAACGGTATTCCTGGTTACCATATTTGAAAGATTAATTGAGCCCAATGTACACGATTCATAGGGCAAAAGTGGCTGTTCCCCGCAAGGATTTGTCGCCTCAATTTCTCCCAGAAGAGGAGTGGGATTGTTTTCATTTATACGATCAATAAATATTATTCCCGGCTCCCCGGTTTGCCATGCTGAACTAACTATCATGTCAAATATATTTCTGGCGGAAATGCGCTTAACAACCTGGCCTGTCCGTGGATTGACAAAATCATAATCTGAATCTTTTTCAAGTGAATCCATGAATGTTTTGGTTAAAGCAACTGATATGTTGAAATTGTTTAATCTGCCGAGATCATTTTTTGACTCAATAAAGGCTTCTATGTCCGGATGATCCACTCTAAGAACACCCATATTAGCGCCTCTCCGGGTACCACCCTGCTTGACTGTCTCTGTTGCAACATCAAAAACATTCATAAATGAAATGGGTCCGCTTGAAATTCCTGCTGTAGACAAAACAACATCTTTTTCCGGACGGATACGAGAAAATGAAAATCCAGTACCGCCCCCGCTTTTATGAATCATGGCAGTATGTTTCAATGTTTCAAAAATGCTCTCAATTGAATCTTCTACAGGAAGAACAAAACAAGCGGCCAACTGTCCAAGGCGCCTGCCTGCATTCATAAGTGTTGGAGAATTGGGTATAAACCACAGGTTGGTCAATATTTGCATAAAAGTTTTTTCAGTCTTATTAACATTGCCCTTAGAATCAAATATCTTATCCGCGGCGGCAATACTCTTCGCTACCCTTGCAAACAACTCCTCTGGTGTCTCAACAACATTTCCATTGCTGTCTTTTTTCAGATACCTCTTTTCCAATACAAACATTGCATTTTTTGAGAGAGAGATAGTCATTTTTTCATCCTCGCTTGTTTTCCTTCGGAACATAGCTATTCATCGGCAGAAGAGATGAAGCCGAATTTCTCTTTTAATTTCCGGCTTACTACCGGGGGCACCATGCCATTGATGTTGCCGCCAAAACTTGCGGCTTCTTTTATTATGGACGAGCCCGTAAAAATCCACCTAAGACCGGTCATAAGAAAAACAGTTTGGACTTCACGGTTAAGCTTGCGGTTCATAAGGGCCAGCTGAAATTCATATTCAAATTCAGATACAGCCCGCATTCCGCGCAGAATTGTACCAGCGTTTCTCATTTTTGCATAATCGACAAGAAGTCCATCAAAGATATCCACTTCAACATTAGAATGCTTGTTTAAGCTTATTTCTATCATTTTCTTCCGCTCTTCAACAGTAAACAGAACTTCTTTTGCCGGATTACGCAATATTGCTACAATAATTTTATCAAAAATCTTAAGTCCTCTTTCTACAATATCGATATGACCGTTAGTAATTGGGTCAAATGAACCTGGATATATGGCTATTTTTTCCATTGATTCTTAATCCTTTGTTTTAATAAATGAGATGAGTTTTTTCCCATACTTTCTTTGGTCTATAAGTTCAAACTGTTTGGAAATCTCTGGAATCGGCTCCAGGTAATTATGCTCAACAACAATACAGGCCTCATTTCCAAGAGACCCGCTATCATGAAGGTTGATAAGGGTCGATTTTATCATGCCATTATTATAAGGAGGATCCATAAAAACAAGATCAAATTTCGAACCAATTGACCTTAGGCAGTTTAAATTCTTAACTATATTCCATCTAATAATTTGGGACCTGTTATCAACTGCACATGATTGTACGTTTCGTTCAACTACCGATAAGGCTGCCTTACTATCGTCTATAAATACCGCGGATTCAGCTCCACGACTTAAAGCTTCAATGCCAAGAGCTCCGGTTCCGGCAAACAGATCCAGAACAACTGCCTCTTTAACGAGATTAGAAAGTATATTAAATATTGACTCGCGCAACCGGTCGGCTGTCGGCCTTATTAAAGTTCCGGGTACCGTGTAAAGCTTCCTTCCTCTTAACTCACCACCTATTATCCTCAAACCCATATTTTTAATTTACTATACAATGGTACTTTAATCCAACAAAAAATACGTAACGGTTCACCGATTAAAAAGACCTTTAGACGGGATTACAGGATAAACAAGATTTATTATCCTTTCCATCCTTCTATAAATCCTGTGTTACAACAATATTCATCTTTTCTAATGGACAGCGCCGGTTTTTGTAAAATAGACAGACAATTCTTGACAGCGAGAATCGCTAAATTCAGGTAATAGCAAAATTTCTCAAAGACAGGATATATGTTTTGATTTACAAGATTAAATTAATCCAGTCCATCCTGTTAATCTTGTCAAAAAACAGACAGATGAACTATTAAAAAAATACTTGTATTTCAAATAGTTCTAATAGATGACACCACATCTCTAAGTGCGTGTTCAATGGTCTCAAACTTGAACCTAAAGCCGGCTTTTAGAAGTCTTTCCGGAATTGTGTTCTGTCCGCTGGAAATGGCAACAGCACCCTCGCCAAATGTAAGCCACAAAACCCAGATCGGTACCGGTGAAACAGCGGGACGATGTAAAATTTTCGCCAGTGTTTTGATAAGGACTTTATTGGTTACAGCGTTTGGAGAAACAAGATTGTAAATTCCTTCCAGATCTTCGTGCTCAACAGCAAAAATATAGGCCCGGATTAAATCCTCAATATGCACCCATGAAAAGGATTGCCTGCCGTTCCCGATTGTACCGCCCATGCCCAGTTTAAACGACGGAAGCATCTTGGCTAAGAGCCCTCCTTTTCCCAGCACAACTCCAAACCGAAATATAACTGTCCTGATATTTATTTGCCGAGCCCTAAGAGCTGCTTCTTCCCAATCTTTGACAATATTTGCCAGATAATTGTCTGCAAAATTATAATCCGATTCGCTGTATCGCCCCTTGTCATCATAGATTCCTACAGCAGAGGTTGAAATAAATATTTTCGGCTTCCTCGACATTTGACCCATTGCTTCGACCAATTTAATTGTGGTGCCAATACGGCTATTGTAGAGTTCCTTCTTATAGTCCTCAGTCCATCGTTTGGCTATATTTGCACCAGCCAGATTTACAATTACTTCTGAGCCATTAATTTTTTTTGCCAGGTCTTTAGAACTAAGAGCCAAATCATCCCTGAGAATTGGAGTTACCTTCCAATTTTTTTCCCAAAAAACATTGGCTAAATGGCTGCCTACAAAACCGGTCGCACCGGTTAAAGCAATTTGCATGGTTATGCCTTTTTCTAATGACTTTAATAATATTGTTCTAGGCTAAACCCCCGATTACCATGTACAGG
Organism: Desulfobacteraceae bacterium; assembly: GCA_013792055.1. Lineage (GTDB taxonomy): Bacteria > Desulfobacterota > Desulfobacteria > Desulfobacterales > ETH-SRB1 > B13-G4. Next base: position 1,230 of record VMSQ01000287.1, on the reverse strand, counting down.
AAAATCAATCCAAGAACAATATGCTTGTATTCAGCAGCATCCATGTTTTTGCGGAGTTTATCGGCAGATTGCCAGAGCGTTTTTTCAACCGATCTATTATTTTCTTTTTTCTTTGCCATTAATTAGTTCGCTCCATGAATGAAATAAATAGAATAACGGTAAAGCACCAAGTGAACTATAACGTTGCTTTTCAGTTGGCGCGGTTTTTTGCGATCCGCTGAAAGAGCATGTTATCTGTTCAGTTTTTTAAATAATTTCTTTAGCTCATAGATACTGTATATTTCCTCTATCGCACTCATCGGGATACGGTTTATATCATAAATCAACTTCGTAATATCCGTATTTTCAATTCCACCCTCATAAGCAATTGTATGTTTCAACTGAAAAGTCAGATCGTTCATTGATCCCAAAACACTACGATTGTTGGTTTTGTAAATTCTTATTTCTCTGTTAGCTTCAAGAAAAATTTCAATGTGTTTCTGCGTTATGTCTTCCGCTATTAAGGACTTGAAAAAATTTTGTCTGAAAACTTCACGAATATTTTCAAAATCAGGTTTTTTTAACCCAGGAACAAAGAATGAATATAAGGTTGTGTCATGGGTAAATAGAACACATTTTCTTCGGTCGATTCTCAAAAGATTTGCGTGCCAACTACTAAGATCGCTGGGTTGTTCTTTGCTATCAGCGGGCTTCAACTTTAATTCAGACAGCAACTTTTGTGTGCATCTAAGTATCGCCATAAATCAATTGTTTTTATTCATATTTTTCAAGAATGCGACTCAATTTGTTAAATAATTTATCAAGCTTCTTTTCTAATTTCTTATCCTCTGTATGATTTGCCTCTGCGGCTATAAATCCTATCAAATCATCAAGATAATGAATTGAGTATTTTGCAATTAGATGCTTTCCCTTGATTTCTGCAATTTTTAGTCGTTTTGTAAGTCCTGGGTCTGCAAAGGTATGATCAATGATCAAATCTCTTTCTTGAGGAGTAAATTTTATTTCAATTTCATTCATTTTCAATTTTCAGATAACATCTGCGATCAGCGGAAAATAGGCCGCAGGCCTAGTTTTCCGCTGAATTGCATGGTGTACGCCCGGCATGGGCGTGAACTAATGGGGTGTAAGTCCCCTATACGTGAATCCTGTTAATATTTTGATATATTAACAAAAGTATTAGCCGAAGGCAAGGGCGTTTCCGTGAGGAAGGGTCTGAAGGAAGCTGGAGTG
>VMSQ01000129.1 GCA_013792055.1 Desulfobacteraceae bacterium | reverse complement strand
CATTCACATATTTTTATGATGGGTGGAGAAAGCTATCGGCTGAAACAAAAAATCAACTTAAACTAAGTGCCGAGGGGTGGGTCAGTTTTATTGTCCGCTACTGGGTCAGTTTTATTGTCCATTGACAGTGAGTGCCCTCATATTCCGAATGTTTTTGATATTTACCCTTATAGTATGGTGTTATCACATGTGGATCTTTTTCATTTAGTACAAAGATGTCTTCTGTCAGAGTTGCGTCTTTCTTTTTGTAACGAAGACCAATCGTAATCGTTTCTCCAATTAATGTGGGTATTGATAAATTCGTCCATAACAATTCTCCATCATCTTCACGACACTTAAATCCCCAGTCATTTAGCAATGATGGGATTTTCCGAAGCTCATTTGGGTCATGAGTTTCTACAGCTATTTTATGAATATTCTTTATTTGTTCGTACTTTGTAGTCATATCAGCCAACCATTGATTAACAAACAAATTTGCTTTGACCCATTATAAACTTTTATACTTTTAATTTATCAGACTTTAAAGCATACGCTATCTCAATGCCTATAATAAAGATTGCGGCAAGATTCGAGGCAATTATGCGATTGTTATGTGATTTTTTTGGATTAAACAATGGCATGGGTTTCTTTAAATCCAATGACATTATAATGACGACGTGATGCTTTCCATAAATCTAATTTTGATTGCATGTTAAGCCAACTTTCTGGTGAAGTCTCAGTGGCTTTAGCAATTTTGATAGCCATTTCAGGGCTGAGAGAAGCCTTACAATTAATTAATGCAGATAATGTTTTACGGGTAACACCTAATCGTTTGGCGGCTTCCGTTACTGTTAAACCTAACGGTTTAATAACATCTTCTCTAAGGACTTCACCTGGATGAGTAGGTTCTCTTTGAATTCTCATATGAATAAATCTCCCATAGTTAATTAATGGTAATCTTCATAGTTAATGGCAACTACATCAACACCTTCGAAACGAAATGTAACCCTCCAGTTTCCGCTTACCCATACTGACCATGTTCCTTTTTCTTTTCCTGAAAGTTCATGTAATTTATATCCTGGCAAATTCATGTCTTTTGGGTTCTGCGAAGCATCCAAACGGTCAAGGATACGTAAAAGCTTTGGGACGTGTTGAGGATTAACATGTTTTGAATCGTTCTTTAAAAATAGTTTTTTCAACCCGTTATGTTTAAAAGCTTTGATCATACACCTTGATCTTTCTTTTGGGCATTAGAACTGATTCAGTAAATTGTAAATAATATATTTTTTCTTTATCATCCAATATAATAGGATACCTGCAACGTGTCAAGTTGCACGCAATTAGAGCAGAAATTTGGTTGGCTGAAAATGGATTTTTTACGAAGCCGTTATACTTTTAATTTATCAGACTTTAAAGCATACGCTATCGCTATGCCTATAATAAAGCTTACGGCAAGATTCGATGCAATTGTGATTCCCAGCATAACCAGAACAACAAAAAGTTCCTTTCGCAATTTCATATCAATTATAGTGAGTGCAAGCTGACTTCCGGCAAAAACGAGCAATACTCCAAGAATAGACATAGGAATCAGATAGATAATTGAAAGGGCATGCACGCCAAACAAAACAGCCAACAGGATAAATATAGAACCGATCATCAGGTTTGAGCCTGCGGTGCGTGCCCCGAAACGGTAATGGGCTGCCAATCCTCCGGCTCCGTGGCAAAGCGGCATACCTCCAAAAATAAAGCTCATGAAATTTGCAAGCGCCATGCTGATAGTCAGGGAACGATAGGTAACTTTTTTAGAATCTTCGCCAAAGTAATCCTTTGACAGATCAGCATTTGCAATTACTGCATTCCCAATTGTCATGGGCAGTTGAGGAAGCACTACGGCAAAAAGCGCAAATGTTAAATCAGCATTGGTGGGAAACCCGAATGGCAGAAATTTAGGAAGATTAATGCTCAGACTCAGCCTGTTCAGGCCTTCATGGGTACCTAATATTGCTCCCAGAACTAAGCCTGTAAAAATCACCAGCAGCCCTGCCGGGATTTTTTTGTTCTCAAGAAAACAAAGGGTTAATATGCCGCCTGCAATTCCAATTATAATTCCAATCGGAAGGGGGCCGATATTCTGCAAAGACAGATAGGGTTCTGCCGACTGCTGGAGTATCTGAAATTTTGAAGTCCCGATCATAAACCTGACACCCTGCGCCATTAAAAGCGTACCGGTTGAAACCTGAACTCCTCTTATCACGGGTTTTGGTATATGTTTTCCCAATAATGTTATTGCATTTGTTCCGCCAATGATGAGGAGAAAAACACCTATCAAGAATCCGGAGGCTGAAATCTGTGATGCGGTCATGCCGGTTGCAATAGCATAGGCTCCAATAACTTTCATCGGCTGAACAGGCACAGTGATACCGTAGTAAATTCCCGAAAGAATAAAAAATACACCTATTGAAAAAAACAGGCCCATCGGGTCTAAGCCATTGATCATGATCATACCTATGGCTAATGGAAGAAGAGTACCCATATCTCCCAATGAACCCGCAAACTCTAATCGGTCAAATTTGTAAGGCAATGCCATAATGTACCCCCTTTTAATCCACAGATTACGCAGACCCGCCTGCCACTGCGAGGCACAAGCGGGCAGGTTACACAGATTTTTGTGACTTATTGGGTTAAATTCCCCTAAGCTTGCTGCGGGGCAGTTCATTCTATCATATTACAGATAGTTCTTTGCCCAGAAGCCTTATGTGTGACATTTCTTCTCTAATAATTTCATCAATCTTCTTTTTACCCATATTTTCAGGCACCAAATCCTTCATGCCAAGATAAAAGACAATTGAATCTTTCTCGGCAGCCATTGCATACCTAATAATTTTCTTAGCAAAATCCTTTTCAGGCTGATTTATATTAGTCAATACATCTGGAATATCTTTTTTTAAAAAAATCCGGCTGTCTGCAAGAGCTTTTAGATAAAGAACTGACTCATCTTCAGGGTCAAAAACAGTTTTTTCTTTCTCCTGATCCGACAGGTTGGCTCTTAAGGAAATAAAAGTCTTTTCATGCTCAATTTCCATTGCCGCCAACTCTATCAAAAGTTTTTTGACAGAGGGTTTGTCAACTATCTCTGCTGCCAGCTTATAAAATTTTGCACCATTTTTTTCTATCTGCCCGGCTATCTCAAATATTTCGTCTGCATTAAAATCATAACTCATTTTATGTACCTTTCATAAGAAATTGTTTGCAGTTGTTCTATTATGACTTATTTTATGTTAAGAATTGACGGCTTCATAGAAAGTCCATAAAAAATATTAACCAAGGAGTAATGCTATGCGAACAATAGTCATTTTTCTGATAATTATTGGAATATGGTTTCTGTTACAGGCTTATATCCTGCCGAAATTGGGCATTTCAACCTGACTGCGAAAATCTTGTCAGGTGACAAACGACAAAGAAAAATTAGAACACATAGGCTCTGATAAAAAACCAGAATAGATGCATAATGAGTTTGTTTTTATATGTTATCAATTCATCTATTGTTCAATATGTTGAGATAGATCTCGACAGGATGCTCGACAGCTATCTTTTCCCCTGATTTTGATATCATATCAGAAAGCTGTATCATGCATGCAGGGCAGCCCGTAGCAACTACCGAACAACCTGTCTTCTTAATATTCTCAAGCTTTCTTTTTCCGATCTTAACCGAAATATCATAATACTGCAAATTAAAGCTTCCCCCCAGCCCGCAGCACCAGTCGGATTCGTGCATTTCTTTAAGAGTGTATCTTGGGTTCGCCTTAATAAGCGCTCTTGGTTCGTCTGATATGCCCAAAGTTTTTAATAAATGGCATGGGTCATGATAGGTTACAACCTTCTTTTCATTTCCATAATAGCTTCCCATGGTAAGCCCTGTTTTTGATACTAAAAACTGATTTATATCCATTGTTTTCTCAGCAAGCCGCTCAACTCTGGACCTGATTTCAGAGGATTGCTTTTTAATCATCATGGGCCAAACTTTTTTAATAATGGCAGCACATGTGGCACAGGCAGTTACCAGATAATCAAACTCAGCAGTATAGAATTTGTCCAGATTGTGTTGCACCAGCCGGTCAAAAGTTTGTGTGTCTCCAGTTGAAATAGCCGGAGCCCCGCAACATGCCTGACCTTTCGGAACAAAAATTCCAACTTCGTGATAATTCAGCACACCAACTACTGCTTCAGCCACATGGGGGAAGATCTTATCGATCAGACAACCAGTGAAAAAAGCAACCTTTAATCCTGATTTGCCTGGATTTGAATTTAGACCCGGTATTTTGCTATGAAAAGGCACAGGTGCCAGAGATTTAAAGTGCCTGTCCTTTATTAAAGGTGATACAAAGCGGGCACATGAAGTACCCAAATTTTTGCTGGCCGGTTTTGTAAAAATTTTCTGGATTCTCGGCAATAATTCCATAAAGTTGTCAAAGGTATAAGGATGGGCCAGCATAATCCTTAAAATTGCTCTCTTTACCGGAGACAGACCTATAAAATGTGTAAGAATCGCACGTGCTTTAATAAAAATTTCAAGGACTTCAACCCCGCTGGGGCAGTTCGCCTCACATGACCCGCAAAGAAGACATCGGCTGAGACGTTCATACACTCCCTTGGGATCCTTAAACATTTCTTCAGCAAGGCCTTCGAGCAAAGCCAGTTTCCCGCGGGCAACATCCGCCTCAATGCCTGTCTGTTCAAAAAGAGGACACACAGCCTGGCACATCCCGCACCGCGTGCAAATATTGAGCTGATGTTCCAGTTCCTTCATAAGAAGGGCAAGCTCTTTCATGCTGGGCATTTAATATATACTCCTAACCAATATTTCTCATGAACAAATCATAAAATGAAGCGGAATTCATTGCCTTATTTCCTATATCACAATTATAATTTTGTTTCATCTTGCATTAACATTGCAAATATAATACTTCAAACTCTTACTAAAAACCGCATTCGGGCATACGTTTTTAAAAAGATTAACGGATTTTATATCCTGTCAAAAAAATAGAAAGAAGGAAAATATTTAATGGGAATCGCTAACAATGACGATAACATACATCGTCTTTATTTTGAAGATAAAGAGATAATTCTTTTAGGTACAGCCCATGTGTCAAGGGAAAGCGCGAATCTGGTTGACTCGGTAATAGAGGAAGAAAAACCCGACTGCGTCTGTGTTGAACTTTGCCAGTCCAGATACCAGACTATCCGTCAAAAGGATAAATGGCAAAAGATGGATATAATAAAGGTTATTAAGGATAAAAAAGCATTCCTTCTCCTTTCCAACCTTCTTCTTGCTTCATTTCAAAAACGCATAGCTAAAAAATTTAATTTAAAAGCCGGCGAGGAAATGATAAAGGCCATAGAAAAAGGGGAAGAAATTGGAGCAAAAATACATCTTGCAGACAGGGATATTCATATTACCTTGTCAAGAACCTGGCGCATAATGGGTCTCTGGGATAAGCTGAAACTGCTGTTTCAGTTTACCTTGTCGCTGGGAGGAGTTGATGAAATCAGCGAAGAAGAAATTGAAAAAATGAAGCAGCAGGATGTGCTTCAGCTTATTCTTGCAGATATTGAAAAATCACTTCCGGTGCTGAGAAATATACTGATAGACGAAAGAGATCAATATCTTGCATATAATATAAAGACTGCACCTGGTAAAAAGATTGTAGCTGTTGTCGGTGCGGGACATGTGTCGGGCATAAAAAAATACTGGAATGCTGAAATAGATCTAAAGGCTCTTGAGGAAATACCGCCAAAAAGTTTGGCCTCCCGTCTTTTTAAATGGGTTATTCCTTTTGGCATATTGTTGCTTTTTATCGTCGGCTTTTTCTGGGGAGGATATGATACAGGAGCCCATATGATAACATGGTGGGTTATGGCTAACGGTATATTGGCTGGACTTGGAGCATTAATAGCTTTTGCCCATCCCCTGACGGTACTTTCTGCTGTACTTGCAGCTCCCTTAACTTCTTTAAATCCCATGATTGCGGCCGGCTGGGTTTCCGGGCTCGTGGAAGCTGTTTCAAGGAAACCAAAAGTAAAGGACTTTGAAAGCCTTCCGGAAGATATACTTTCTATAAAGGGTTTCTGGAAAAACAAAGTGACCCGTATTCTTCTGGTTGTAATATTTACAAATCTCGGCAGTACTCTGGGAACCTTTGTTGCCATACCTTTAATGCTAAAAGTATTGTAACTATAGACTTTCAGATAATTAAATTCACTGCGTTATCAGTCGTCGACGTATAACTAATACGCCTTCCTCCTTCTGGCCTTGTGAATTTAATTATCTGAAAGTCTATAAGAACTTGGGCAGTTATAAAATTTTAACCACAGTTCTTTCGATCTTTTTGCCGTTTTTCAACTCGTATGACATCCTGACAGTTTGCAGACGTCCTCTGGCAAAATGCTCTATGCATTCAGGATATAACTCCCATTCAAGCTTTAAACCTTTTTCCTTAATCGTATCCAGTGTATCATTACTCGTTATCTGGAATGCCTTCTGTCCTATTATAGGGCCGGAATCTTCTCCGTAATCAATAAAGTGTACTGTGCATCCACCAACCTTGCATCCATACCTGAAAGTATCTCCATATCCATCGACTCCGGGGAACGATGGAAGCAAAGCAGGATGTATGTTCATTATGCGAGGATTTGCACGATCAGTATTAACTCTGTCAATAAAATAAGGGGTTAAATTTCTCATAAAACCAGCCAGTACAAGGAGATCAAAGGGATAGGGCTTCATTTTATTTATTAGTTTTGCCTCGGCAACAGCCCTTGTTATTAAAAAAGATTTAACTTTTTCTTGAGGCGTATCTTCTGAAGAAAGATGCTGTTTTGTAATGATATCATCCAGGTCAAAATCATCTGGAATTTTAACGCTATCCGGATTCTGTTTGTAACTCTGTATTATAGGTTTATAATCAACAACAAATGTCGGTATTCCATGTTTGCTGCTTCTTTCAAGGCCAGATGCCTCTGGATTGTCGGATCCTACAAATGTTATATCCCCGTTTATCTTTCCTGATTCGCAGGAATCAATGATTGCCTGTAAATTTGTTCCGCTTCCGGATATAAGTGCGCCTATACGTATTTTCTTGTCCATTTTGGAATCCTCCATGAAAATACTAAAAAATCAATTAGTCGCTGATGGTGTTCTTGAGATTCGGCAATGTCTCTGGTTTGTCTCTTAGCATAACTTTACTCTCTCCATCACGAGCTGTAACATTTTCATAAACACCATCATCACGCCTAACCAGCTTGGTAAAACCATGATCACGCAGCTCTCTGTTGGATTTAGGGACACTTATATTAATACGAGAAATGAGTTTTCGTACTGATGCTGAACAATTAGGGCACTTGTTCAGCTCATCATCCTTAATAGACTGCTTCACTTCAAACACCTTGCCAAGCAAACAAGGTTTATCTATGTGTTCGTATTCATAAATTGGCATAATTAAGTATTTATACGTCATGCAAGCCTGTTTAGTCAACCTATGGCTTTGTTTCCTAAATAAAAAAGGTTACAGAAAACTGTAACCTTTTGAATTGCATGGTAGGCGCGGACAGATTTGAACTGTCGACTTCTACCGTGTCAGGGTAGCGCTCTCCCCCTGAGCTACGCGCCTGAGATTTGAGACCTTTGCAAAACGCCCCCTTTTGCCCAAATAGCGCTAAAGGTTAGCGCTGATGCTTCACTTCGTGTCACTTCGTGTCACTTCGTGTCAGCGTCAGCCTCAAATTTTAAGCCTCGAAATACTCAATGTATTCCTACATTTAAAATTTTCGCCTTCCTTGAACTTGAACAAAATTGAGCATTTTTCAAGGGTCTCAATTTTAAATGCCGATAACACCAAAATTTTTTACTGTCAAGGGAAATGAGTCTTTTTCATCCGCTCTATATAGTCACGCGTTAATGATGCAAGAAGGGGGCTTAAGACTATGAGAGCAATCAGGTTGGGAATAGCCATAAGTCCGTTCATTGCATCACAAAAGTCAATTACCACCCCCAGATGAATCACAGAACCTATGAATACAAAAGCCACGTAAACCCAGCGGTAAATTATAACCGCCTTTCTGCCGAAAAGATAATCGACTGCACGGCCTCCGTAGTAGGACCAGGAAATAAGTGTGGAAAAAGCAAAAAAAATTATAGTCAGGGAAACCAGCGTGCCTGAACCAGGCATGCCCATTTCAAAAGCCGCGCTTGTTAGTTTGCCTTTAACTTCAACAAGTTCAAAAGCGCCTGTACAGATTATAACAAGGGCGGTTATTGTACATACAATGATTGTATCAATAAACGGCCCGAGCATGGCTACCATTCCCTGGCGAATTGGCTCCCTTGTCCGGGCAGCGCCATGAGCTATGGCTGCAGAACCGAGTCCGGCTTCATTTGAAAAAAGACCCCGTGCAACACCAGAGCGAATTACTCCTCCCAAAAGACCTCCGGCAACAGATTCCGGGGCTGTAAAAGCGTATTTGAAAATTAATTTTAAGCCATGAGGTATAAGTTCCGCATTTTTAAAAAGAATAAAAAGGCCTGCCAGTATATAGAAAACACACATAAATGGAACAATTTTGCTCGCAACATTTGCAATACGCTTTATTCCACCCAGAATAACTATAGCCACCAGGCCGGCTGCTATCAGGCCGACTATCAGATTGACCATTTCTGAAGATTTAACATCATAACCGTAAATAATGGTATTAACCGCTGTGGCAACATTGTTGATTTGGAACATGTTGCCGATACCAACGCTTGCGATGGCGGTAAAAACTGCAAAAAGAACTGCCAGCCACTTAAAGGAAGGCCCCATGCCCATTTCAATGTAATACATGGGCCCGCCATGGACCTCGCCTGAATCATCTATTTTCCTAAAATGAACAGCAAGTGCACAGCAGCTAAACTTGGTGGCCATTCCCACAAGCGCGGTTATCCACATCCAGAAAACCGCTCCAGGCCCGCCGACCAGAATGGCGGCCGCGACTCCTACGATATTTCCAGTACCAATGGTTGCGGAAAGTGCGGCACAAAGAGCGCGGAACGGACTTATCTCGCCAGGATCATCCTCTTTGCTGAAGTGGTTAAATAATACTTTTATTCCGTGACGGAAACCACGAAACTGGATGAATCCAATGCGTATTGTCAGGTAAAATCCGGTGCCGACCAGAAGAATCATCAATGGAGGTCCCCAGATAAGCCCGTCAACTTTTGCTATTAAATCGGCTATGTCCATTTATATTTTCAAAAAGCTAAAGTGTTGCACACAAGCTTTTTATTACTTCGGCGACTATTTTACGGGTTTTTATGAACTGTTTTTTCCTGAAGCCGGGATGCCACTCATATGTTGCCAATTCATCGGAAACGACAAGAATACTTCCTATTTCTATATTGCGAAACCTTCCGACTGTGAAGAGCGCAGAAAGTTCCATGTCAACTGCCAGAGCGTCCTTTGCCTGATAATACTCAAGTTTCTCGCGTGTCTCTCTGTATACGGCGTCAGTAGTCCAAACAAGGCCATCATGGAATTCGATTTCATTTTTATTAAAGATGTGCTTTATGCTTTCTACAATCAGAAAAGACGGCTTGCTTCTCAGGCTTTCATCCGCATTGTAATGCTTTGATGTGCCTTCATCAATTATTGAATCTGTTGGTACTACAATATCTCCTATCTTAATCTCCGGAGAAATCGCTCCGCACATGCCTAAAAATATGACTTTACGTGCACCCCATGCAATAAGTGTTTCTAAAAGCATCACAGCATAAGGAGCACCGATAAAAGGGCCTGCCACAGACAAACCTTGCTTGCCTGAATCCTCAACATATACTTTACTCATCAGGAGCCTGGTAAAATTATCTTCACTTATATTGAGCAGCTTGCAAAAAAAGCGAAGGTCCTTATCATCGGCCATTAATACAGCAACCGGCCCCAGGCGTGGAGAGTTTTTTCTTTTTAAAGGCTTTATTATTGAATTATCGTAAGGCATTTCATCCATTTTTATATCAAAATCATTCCGGCTTTGCCAAACTCAAAAGTTCATCTTTAACTTCATCAATAATATCATAAAACCACATAAGATCCTCAATAGAAAGTCGCCCTGCCTTACCCGGGGCTCTATCTCCTCCATCTTTTTTCTTTAATATTCTGGGGCCAATCTGAAGTTTTGGTCGAGCTTCGCCGTATTGATTTATGGATACAACAAGGCCTGTATCTTCGCATTTCCACACTTTTAAGACTTTATCCTTTTCAGGGTCAAACGCCATATTATTCTCCTTTTATTCATATTCTTCGTAGACTTATATAATTCGTTGCAACATTTTAGCCTTATGAAACAGACCGGCAGCGGATATATTTTCAAAAAGCTAAAATGTTACAATTCGCTGAATATGTCAAATTCATTTTTACGCCCGCCAAATAGAGACCTTTGAAAAATATTTTAAGATTTTCCCCATCATATTGAGACCTTTGAAGAATGTTCAATTTTGTTCAAGTTCAAGGAAGGCGAAAATTTTAAATGCAGGAATACATTGAGTATTTCGAGGCTTAAAATTTGAGCCTGACGCCGACACGAAGTGACACGAAGTGAAGCATCAGCGCTAACCTTTAGCGCTATTTGGGCAAAAGGGGGCGTTTTGCAAAGGTCTTATATTGATTTTACGACCTCGGTGCCTGATTCCCCTGAAATAGCCTGCTCAATATTTTCAAGTGAAGTTATTACAGCTCTTTTCCCGCCTCTCTGGATAAACTGCATTGCAGCTTCTATTTTGGGTTTCATGGAACCGGCAGGGAAATGGCCTTCTTTGATGTATAGTTCAGCCTGTTCAATGGTGATTGATCGAAGGAATTTCTGATCCTTTTTGCCGTAGTTTAACGCAACTCCCTGAACATCTGTTGCTATAATAAAAATATCCACACCTACTTCCTCTGCCAGTTTAGCGCTGGCAAGGTCTTTGTCGATGACAGCATCTATTCCCTGAAAAGCCCGTTCTTCCCGAATAACCGGAATACCGCCGCCTCCGCAACAGATTACGATAAAGTTCATTTCGATCAGTTTTTTGATTTCACGCTTTTCCACAATGGTGACAGGCATGGGAGATGCTACAACCCGCCGAAACCCCTTTGCGGTTTTATGAATCAAGTAAGGTAAAGATGCAGCCTCCTGTTCAGAATATATCGGCCCGATGGGTTTGGTGGGTTTCTTAAAGGCCGGGTCTTTATCATTTACAACAACATAACTGATAACGGTAACAAAGAATTGGTCATTGATCCCAAGTTTTATGAGTTCATTGTCAAGCGTAGTTTCTATCATGTAACCGATCTGGCCCTGAGTTTGAGCTACAAGGATTTCAAGGGGCAATTTGGGGACAGCATCGCAGCATTCCTGCTGAAGCAAAAGGTTCCCGACCTGAGGCCCATTACCGTGAGTAATGATGATCCTGTATTTTCTGGAAAGCCTGGCTATTTGGCTAATTGGTAATACAAGATTTTCAAATTGCTGCTCGATTGTACCTTCCTGGCCTTTTTTGATGAGAGCGTTTCCGCCAAGAGCCACCAGAAGAGTTTTATCAGTTCTTTTCATAATGCTATGTTTTTTGTAATTGTTTTAAAATGACTTCTTCCAGAAATGGTCTGTCATGATCCCGATATTCATAATAAACCCTGATAAAAGGCTTATTGATTGAAACGATTTTAGGGAGATCAATTGGTGTGGCAAAAAGAACCAGTTCGCAATCCACCTTATTAATAGTAAGCTCCAAATCATGAATCTGATCTTTGCTGTACCCCATAGCAGGAAGCAAAGAGTTAATATGGGGATATGTTTCGAATGTTTCCTTTATGGTTCCGGTAATGTAAGGCCTTGGGTCAACAATGCCGGCTGCGCCATGCTTTTTAGCGGCAATGGTTCCTGCCCCGATAGACATGCCTCCGTGAGTTATCGTGGGGCCGTCTTCTACTACCAGAACGCGTTTTCCCCGGATAATATCCGGATCATCTACCAGAACTGCTGATTCAGCCATTACAATTTCGGCGTTTGGAGCATATTTTTCTATGTTTCTTCGTACAATTTGAACATCGGCAGGGTCTGCACTGTTCACTTTATTGATCACTGCGATATCCGCCATTATCATATTTGTTTCACCAGGATAATAAAGCCTCTCATGTCCTGCGCGAAAAGGGTCAAAAACTACAATATGCACATCAGGATAATAAAAAGGCGTATCATTGTTTCCACCATCCCATACGATAATATCTGCTTCTTTTTCTGCTTCTTTGAGGATCTGCCCGTAGTCGATTCCGGCGTAAACAACAATATTCTGCTCCACAAGGGGTTCATACTCTTCTCTTTCCTCAATTGTACACTTATGCTTCTCAAAATCCTGATAACTTGAAAAGCGCTGCACTATCTGTTTTGTTAAATTCCCGTAAGGCATTGGATGACGGACAACGACAACCCTTTTCCCTATTCCCTTAAGTATTCTGCATACATGACGGGCGGTTTGTGATTTGCCGCATCCTGTTCGTACCGCACAAACCGCAACAACCGGTTTTTCGGATTTAAGCATAGTATATGTAGCGCCAATAAGGATAAAATCAGCTCCACATGCCATGGCAACAGAAGCCTTATGCATTACTTCTACATGCGGAATATCGCTGTATGAAAAAGCAACTAAATCTACTTTATGTTTCCTGATAAGATCTTTAAGCTGATTTTCAGGAAAGATGGATATGCCTTCAGGATAAAGATTTCCCGAAAGCTCGGGGGGATAGAGACGATATTCGATGTCAGGAATCTGAGCAGCAGTAAATGCGACAACCTTATATCGAGGGTTGTCTCTGAAATATACGTTGAAATTATGGAAGTCCCGCCCAGCAGCTCCCATGATAATGACCTTTTCAATCATTCAATTACCTTCTCATGAGAAATTCAGATTAATTAGCGCTAAAAACATGTTCAATTCTTTCCATCGCCCAGTCGATCTCTTCTTTTGTGATCACAAGGGGTGGAGTAAAACGAATAATGTTTTCATGGGTTTCTTTGCAGAGCAACCCCTGGTTCATCAAGGCTTCACAATATTTGCGTCCCCCGCCTGCTTCCTGGAACAGCTCTACGCCGATCATAAGGCCCATGCCCCGAACTTCCTTGATGTCAGGGCTCTTAATTTGTGACAACCTGGACTTGAAATACTTCCCCATGACAGCAGAATTCTCAATCATGTTTTCTTCGACCAGAACCTTCAGGGCGGTTCTTGCAACAGCGCAAGCCAGAGGGTTGCCCCCAAATGTGCTTCCGTGTTCGCCGGGACGCAATACATCCATTACTTCTTTGTTGGAAAGTACAGCAGATACAGGATAAAAACCACCGGAAAGTGCCTTTCCTATCAGCGTCAGGTCTGCCTCGATATTTTCATGCTCCTCGGCCAAAAGCTTGCCTGTCCGGCCAAGACCGGTCTGGATTTCATCCAGAATCAAAACAACATTATTCTTCTCACAGATAGATTTTGCCTCTCTCAGAAACCCGGCCGGAGGTATGACAACACCAGCCTCACCCTGAATCGGCTCCACCATGAAAGCGACCGTGTTGGGTGTAATGGCCGCCTCCAGTGCATCTACATCGCCAAAGGGGATAATCTTGAAACCCGGTGTAAAAGGGCCAAAACCTTCACGGGAATTTTTATCTGTGCTGAATCCGACAATGGTAATGGTGCGGCCGTGAAAGTTGTTTTCACATACTATGATTTCAGCCTGATCTCTGGGCACTCCTTTAACCTTGTATCCCCACTTGCGAACAGCCTTAATAACTGTCTCTACAGCCTCGGCCCCGCTGTTCATGGGTAAAACCTTGTGTGAATTGGTAAGTTCGCAGATATCTTTGTAAAGCAGACCAAGCTGATCATTGCGAAAAGCCCTGGAGGTCAGGGTCAGTTTTCGAGCCTGTTCGATCATCGTATTCATGATCTTTGGATGACAATGTCCCTGATTAACCGCCGAATAGGCTGAAAGGCAGTCCATGTATTTATTGCCTTCCACATCCCACACCCAGACACCCTCGCCACGGTTCAAAACCACATCCAGAGGCTTATAGTTGTGCGCCCCGAATTCGTCTTCCAGATTTATGTAATACTGCTGATCCATTTTAAAAAACCTTTTTAAGATAATCCTATGTTCCTTGTTTTTGTTTACGCTCAATTAGGGTCTTGTTTACCAAATTCATTTCTACAAGTCAAAAAATAATAATGAAATCTAAATGTTACTTGTCAAATATCCTT
>VMSQ01000210.1 GCA_013792055.1 Desulfobacteraceae bacterium | reverse complement strand
TCTGCAAGTACAGTATTCGCCGACTTTGCAATATCCTCCAGCGAGTTAAGCAAAGTGCCGTCCAGATCAAAAATTACAGCTTTATAGTTCATTTTAGTCCTTTAAAAAAAACTGACAGGATAACAGGCCTGCCCTGGTGCTATACGATTTAATTTAGATATTAAGTTTACTCTGATATTATACGCCTGAATCAACTCGTTTAAGCCAATGTGTTCGGTCTGGGCCAGGGATAAACAAGATTTTATTTATAGTATTTCTCAAAATAATGTTCCTACTATATTTATTCAAAAGCATATTATTAAATTATTACTGATGAACTCGTAGAAAGTCAAAATTTAGATGGCAAAGTAAAAAGCTTCAGTTTCAAGGCGCGCAAATCCTGAGGAGAGAGACGTAGTTATAGCTACGTCGCAATGACGAAGGATGCAGCGCAACGCAGAAAATGGACTTTTTACGAAGCCGTCATTACTGAATAGCAACCTTAAGTAAAAGGTCGCCTCTCTGTCCGTGGGGCGCATCTTTTCCCAGCCCTTTCAGCTTCAGCAGGCTTCCTTCTTTCATGCCCGGTGGAACGATTACTTTAAAAAGCCTTTTCTGGAAACCCCATGGTATGTTTACCATCTTATGGGTTCCTGCAATAGATTCAAAGGCCGTAATGTTTATTGTGCCGTAAAGGTTAGGGTCATTTGCCATCCCGACAGCCCGGATAACCTGCAGGCGGTAAGATTTCTTTTTTTCGGTCATCCTGCGCAGCCTGTCGCTGATACCGCCTCCGGGCAGGGTAAGAAAAAGTTTTAAAAAGATTATCCCGAAGATAAATCCGCCTATGTGAGCCCACCATGCAATGCCGGCCATTTGGCCGTGACTTCCAGCGGCGCTGAGGAACTGAAAGACAAACCAGATGCCGAGAAAGACAAATGCCGGTATTTCCATAAAATAGGGTATAAAAAATATCGGTATAAGGGTCAGTATCTTTGCTTTTGGGAAGAGAATAAAGTAGGCTCCCATTACTCCTGCAATTGCGCCGCTTGCCCCGATCGTCGGCATTGTCGAATGAGAGTTTATGGCAAGGTGGGAAAGGCCTGACGCAAGACCGCATATCAGATAAAAAGCCAGATAGCGCAGGGGGCCAAGGCGCTCTTCAATATTATCGCCGAAAATGTAAAGAGACCACATGTTGCCAAGAAGGTGCCAGAATCCACCGTGAAGAAACATGAATGTAATGAGCGATACAAGCTGCTGGCCTGTAGTAAAATATTCCGCGACATGAGAAATAGTGTAACGGGCAGGCACAAGTCCGTACATGTATATAAAGCGTTCCAGCCCAGCCCCCTGCGACATCTCCACCAAAAAAAATACCACGTTGATGGCGATGAGGGCATTGTTGACTATGGGATAGGTTTTGGTGGGGATTGTGTCGTGGATGGGTATCATCAGTTATACTTTTTTAAAAGATAAATGGACAATTCAACATGTGCATATGAGATGTCAGATTGACCTGATTCTCATGCTGATATCAACACTTCTTGCAGAGTGGGTGAGGGCGCCTGCTGAAATGATGTCCGCTCCTGTATCGGCAAGCTGATTCAGGCTGTCTATTGTTACGCCACCTGAGATTTCAACCAAAGATTTTCCATTGATGAACTCAATTGCTTCTTTTATCTGGTCTATGTCCATATTGTCGAGCATGATAACGTCGGCACCGGCTTCTATGGCTTCCTTTACTTCGTCCAGGTCTGAAACCTCCACCTCTATTTTCACAAGATGGGATAATTTGTTTTTGATACGCTCTATGGCTTTTTTTATGCCGCCGCAAACAGCAATGTGATTGTCCTTGATCAGGACCCCGTCATATAAACCCATACGGTGATTATGAGCTCCGCCGACCCTGACTGCATATTTTTCTAAGGCCCGCCAGCCGGGTGTGGTCTTTCTTGTGTCAACAAGGCGGACATTTTTGTTTGCAATGCTGTCCATATATGAGCGAACGTGAGTTGCAATGCCTGAAAGGTGTTGCAGGAAATTCAGGGCGGTACGTTCACCCATCAGCAAGACACGAAGTTTGCCTTCGACTTCCAGCACGATTTTGCCTTTTTCGATAAAATCGCCATCCTTGAAATTCGGCCTGAAAGAAATATCAGAGTCAAGTTGTTCAAAAACCTGGCGGGCAATATCAAGACCGGCGATTACAAGGGGTTCCTTGGCAACGATTTCGCCTATGCCCTTAAGGTTTTTATCAACGAGGTTCTCTGTTGTAATGTCTCCGGGGCCGATATCTTCTTCAAGAGCTATTTTTATTAAATGTTGTATTGAGTGCATTTTCGTAAACCGATTCCAGGGTTACAATTTTCAGTGAAACTCCGTGTCGTTCCGTGGTAAACTTTTACAATTAGGCTTCTTACTTCCTATTTTGCGTCAAGCTCTTTTATTTTTTCAAGGTTTGCCTGAAGTTTCTGGTGCTTTTCCAGAAGAGCCATGTTCTTTTCTTTCACCTTTTCGACCACATCCGCCGGCGCCTTGTTAAGAAACTTTTCATTGCTCAGTTTATTTGAAACAGCAGAAAGTTCTTTTGCCAGTTTGTTGATTTCTTTTTCAAGGCGGCCGGCCTCTTTCCCAAAGTCAATTATGCCTTCAAGTGATACAAAAATCGAAGCTCCATTTACAATAGCGGTTGCAGATGATTTTGGCTTTTTCTCGGATTCACTTGCTGAAAATGATTTAAGCCCTGCAAGGTTAATTATGATGTCCTGATATTGCTTTATGGTTTCAATTTTTAATTCATCGTGTGACTGAACCGAGGCTTCAAGGTTTAAAGACGGCGCTATGTTCATCTCTCCCCTTATATTTCTTATGCCGGATATAATTTCTGTGATAACTTCCATTTTCGATTCAGCTTCAGAGTCTTTTTCGGTAATTGAGGCATCGGATGCAGTCGCAGGGAATGCCGCCTTCATTATGGAGCCTTCTGTCCCCGGCAGCTTGTGCCAGATTTCTTCTGTAACAAAGGGCATGAACGGATGAAGCAGGAGAAGTATGTCATGCAGCACTCGCCATAGAACACTCAGTGTTGAGTGGCGTTCATTTTGCCTTTCTTTTCCGTATAAAACGGGCTTTATTATTTCCAGGTACCAGTCGCAGAACTCATGCCATACGAATTTGTAAATTGTGCCGGCAGCTTCATTGAACCTGTAATTATCCAGAGCGTCATTAACGTTTCCCGTAACGGTGTTCAACCTGGATAAAATCCACCTGTCAGGAAGCGAAAGTTGATTGGATTCTATTTTGTCATAGTTTTTGTCTAAATGCATAAGGGCAAAACGTGCGGCGTTCCACAGTTTGTTTACAAAATTGCGGTATCCTTCCACCCGCTTTTCAGACATCTTTATGTCGCGTCCCTGAGCCGCAAAAGCAGCAAGAGTAAAACGGAATGCATCGGTTCCATAATGTTCTATAACTGTGAGCGGATCGATGACATTTCCTTTTGACTTGCTCATTTTACTGCCTTCTTCGTCACGTACCAGAGCATGTATATAAACTTCTTTAAACGGCACGTTCCCCATGAAATGCAGACCCATCATCATCATGCGGGCTACCCAGAAAAACAGGATATCAAACCCTGTGATAAGAACCGATGTCGGATAAAAGGTTTTCAAGAGGGGTGTCTCTTCCGGCCAGCCCATTGTGGAAAACGGCCACAGCGCAGAGCTGAACCAGGTGTCAAGGACATCGGATTCCTGAATAAGATTTTTCCCCCCGCATTCAGGGCAGGTTTCCGGTGTATCAACGGTAACGATCACCTCATCGCAATTTGCGCAGGTCCATGCCGGTATCTGATGTCCCCACCAGATTTGTCTTGAAATACACCAGTCTCTGATTTCGTTCATCCAGTTATAATAAGTCTTGGTCCAGGATTCGGGGATTATTTTTGTTTCCCCATTTTCGACGGCTTTAATTGCTTTTTCCGCAAGGGAACTTACCTTTACAAACCACTGCCTGGATAAATTTGGCTCGACTACTGTTTTACATCTGTAGCAGTGACCAACGTTATGTTTGTGAGGCTCGATTTTTTCAAGGAGGCCTTCTTTTTTAAGGGCTTCGAGAACAGCTTCCCTGCACTCGAAACGGTCGAGATCTTTGAATTGTCCTGCCTCGGATGTCATTAAGCCGTCATCGCCTATAACTTTTATGCTTGGAAGATTATGGCGCGTTCCTATTTCAAAGTCGTTGGGATCGTGGGCAGGAGTAACCTTTAATGCACCTGTACCGAAAGACCTGTCAACGTACTTTTCCCTGATTATGGGAATAGTTCTGTTCATAAGGGGAAGTATGACCGCGTTATATCCGAGGTTCTGGTAACGCTCATCTTCAGGATTGACGGCAATCGCTGTATCTCCAAGCATTGTTTCAGGCCTTGTGGTTGCGACAACAATTCCGTCAGAGCCGTCAACAAAGGGGTATCTTATGTGATATAGATGACCGTCATGCTCTTCATGTTCTACTTCAAGATCGGCAAGAGCGGTATGGCAGCGCGGGCACCAGTTGATAATATAATTGCCGCGATAGATAAGACCTTCATTGTAAAGCTGCACAAAGACTTTTCGAACCGCGCGTGACAGTCCTTCATCCATGGTAAAGCGTTCGCGGTTCCAGTCACACGATGCTCCAAGACGTTTAAGCTGGCTTATGATTGCGTTGCCGTATTTTTCGCGCCATTCCCATACAGTTTCAATGAACTTTTCTCTGCCGAGCTGATGACGGTCACGCCCCTCGCCGGCAAGCTTTTTTTCCACAACGTTTTGAGTCGCAATACCTGCATGGTCGGTACCGGGCATCCAGAGCACATTGTCGCCATGCATTCTCCTGTACCGGCAGAGAATATCCTGCATTGTAATATTGAGTGCATGTCCCATGTGGAGGACGCCGGTAACATTTGGCGGAGGTATTACTATTGAATATGGTTTTTGAGGGCTTTCATCTTTGGCAGCAAAAAGCTGTTCTTTTTCCCAGAAATCATACCAGCGTTTTTCTACTTTATGCGGTTCATAACTTTTATCGAGAATATTTGAAGTCATGTGTTAATCTTTCTCAGATCAAAAATTTTATATTCAGAAATTTAACAACTCGTAATGGTTTAGCTTTATGAAAATAATTGCGGATATATTTTTAAAAAGCTTGTTTCGCTGACCCCTGACCCCTGACCCCTGATCCCTATCACCTGATCCCTAAAATTTGAAAGGGGATTATTTAATAATCCCCAATTTATTATTCTCAATTTTAAGTAATATTCCCGGTGCGCCGGACAGCAGGCCTTTTATTCTTCATCGATCTTTGTATCTTCGAGTAAGAGAGCCTTTAGCTGTTCTATTTCTTTTGTGACTGTTTTTTCGATAACTTCAGTTAGCATGCTGTCGATCTTATCAGCATACATCTTCTTTATAACTCTTTCTAAAGCTTCGTCAACCTGCTCGGGAGATAAGTTAATAGACTCAGGAGTATCAGAAGTGGTCTTCTTTTCATGGACTCCTTCCTGCTGCGTGTCTTCTACTATATCTGCAATTAACTGCCCAAGCTCATACGATTCTTCTTCAGGTTCAAGGGATAAATCCTTTGAGACATCTAATTCTGAATCTAAATCCGCTTCCGTAGAATCAGCAAATTCATTATCTAAATAATGATCTATTTCTATATCTTCATCAGGGTTATCTTCTAATTTGATTGTATTTTCTAAAATATCATCATCAAGCTCAGCGATTTTTTCTTCTTCTGAAGCATTGGTTGCTTCATCTGTATAATCAGGGAATTCAATATCTTCTGTGCCTGAGGCAATATCTGTAAGGTCTATAATATCTTCATCATCCTTCGGGTTTGCTTCATCATTGAGTTGATTTGGATCATTGTTGTCTGTCATATCAACCTCCATGTTAAGACCTTTTTAAAACATCCTCTTTTGTCCGATTTCTACGTCTGGCTCAAATTTAAATCCTCAAAATACTCAATGTATTCCTCCGGTTAAAATCTTCGCCATCCTTGAACTCGAACAAAACTGAACGTTTTTCAAAGGTCTCAGATTTATAAGGTGTCAAGATTTTTGCTTGAGGAATTAAGCAAACCCCTATAATTTTAAAAAATTAGCATATGGCATATAGTGTGTCAAGATTTTTACCTTTTTATAGGCTTTAAGATAAAGATTTTGGGTGTGTTATCGGTCGTCGACGTACGACGAGTACGCCTTCCTCCTTCTATCCTTCCCAAAATCATTATCTTAAAACCTATACCATGTGAACCAAAAAAATGATTTACAAAAGTACATTTTAATCTATAACAAACATTATGCGCCGATTTTTTATTGAACAATCGAAGATTGCCGGCCCGACAATAGCTATTACTGGTTCAGATGCAGCTCATATTAAAAGAGTTTTGCGCATGAAACCGGGAGCCATGATAGAGCTTTTTGATGGCATGGGTTTTGAGTATGAGGCAAGGATAGAAAACCTGACTGCCGAAAGTGTTGAAATATCAATAGCCCGCCGTTTTTTGTCGGCTTCGGAATCTCCTGTCCAGATAATAGTGGCGCAGGCTCTATTAAAAGATAAAAAAATGGATACCCTTGTAAGGCAGCTTACTGAAATAGGGATAACCAGGTTAATTCCTTTTACAGCAATGAGGTCAGTCCCGAGGCCGGATAATAAACGTCTTGCCGAGCGTAGAAAACGATGGGAAAGAATTGCAATAGAGGCTCTAAAACAGTGTGGGCGCGGCCATGTTACAGAAATAGGTGAAACAATAACTTTTAATGATTTGATAAAGATGGACGATGAATGTGATCTTAAGATTGTTTTCTGGGAAAATGAATCAAAACCCATAAGCGATGTAATTCAACATATAAATGACAGGCATTATAGAAAAATTTTAGCTGTGCTTGGTCCAGAAGGGGGGTTTACGGAAAAGGAGATAGAAGCCGCAACAGCCTGCGGATTTGTTACAGCTTCACTTGGCCCCCGTACATTAAGAGCGGAAACAGCAACAATTTCAGCATGCGCAATACTTCAGTACCTTTTTGGCGACATGGGCTTAAAAAAATCTTGACAAAAATCAGGGCTTCTAATAGTAACAAAATTTGTTTTTAAACAAGCCGAGGTAGCTCAGTCGGTAGAGCAGTGGACTGAAAATCCGCGTGTCGGCAGTTCGATTCTGTCCCTCGGCACTCCTTCATCTAACCCCCCTGGTATAGGGTTAGCCGCAGTATGGCTAACCCTTTTTTAGCTTAACCTAAAACCTGCATAAGATTCACACAATATTTTTTTTAAGTTCCACAAGGGTGGCACCCCAGCCGCCAGCTTCTTGCGAAGCATCTCTGAATGATTCTACCATTTGATTTTCACCTAAAATTTCCTGGACCCTTTTTTTAAGTATGCCTTTCCCCTTTCCGTGAATAACCCGTACTGAAAAAATACCTTTATCAATACAGGCGGAAAAGTAATCCTTTAGAAGATCAGGCACATCTTTTGGATGGAAGGCATGAAGGTCAATTACGTCTTCTATAGGAATTTTTATTGGTTCCATATAACTGGTTCTGTGCCCGAGAACAGACGCTTAATGTTTTCAATATGGCGCAGGTAGATAACTATTGATATGAAAGCAGCACATATCGCCAGAACTTTTGAATTGGTAGCTTTCCATACAGCGACGGGGAGTATTAGTGCTGCTCCAAGAGATCCGGCAGATACACGGTTGCATAAACATATAAACATTATAAAGGTCAGCAGGGCAAAAAGACATGCTATTGGTGAAATTATAAGGAAAGCTCCAGCTGTAGTTGCGACGCCTTTTCCACCACCCTTAAATTTCAGAAAAACAGGATAAAGGTGACCTGATAAAACTGAAACAGTTATAAGGGATACATATATTTCAGCCCAAAAACCATTAACACCCGTTAACTTGATAGCAAGATATACAGGGAAAGCACCTTTAACCATATCGCCTGCAAGGGTAATCACACCAAGCGTAGTCCCTGCTATCCTTCTTACATTTGTGGCGCCGATGTTTCCGCTGCCATTCTTCCTGATATCAAAGGGAGTAAACAACTTTGTCAAAATAACGCCCCAGGGAATGGAACCGAGCATATATGCAAAAATCAAAAGTGCCGGCAGTTTTAATATATTTATAAAATCCATTATGAGTTATCCCTAAAAAAATAATTTACCACTGAATTATCAAAACACCCTATAGCCATGACCAGATTATAGTAATAATGCCGGCGAGAACAAAATTAGTCTCAACCAGAAATTCCAGCCTTATGCCGGGAAGCATATTGCCCCGTTCGTAGGCTGAAAGAATTATAGACATGAAAACCGGACAGATTGCAAGCAAGAAGCCAAGAGTTGAGATAAGCTGAAACGCACTCGATAGCAACAATACTGCAAGAATAACAGCTATCATGATCTTTAAAATACGTATGGTCCGCTTTTCTCCCAATAGTATTGGGATGGTTGCCCTTCCTACTATGCGGTCACCCTGCATATCGAGGGTGTCAAAAAAAGCGGTTCTGACAAAAACCATGCAAGCTGACAGAAAAAACACAATAACCGTGCTTATGCTAATGCTCTCAGATACTGAGAACGCTGGGAATATCGAAGTAACAATTCCCCAGGCTGCTGCTATAAGAACCGTCTTTGACCCTGGTATATCCCTTATCCTGCGATATCTGCCTCCCAAAAGGCTTTCCGGCACGAGCCTTATGTTATATGAAAGGCCAAATAGACTCATGAGAAAAAGAATCAAAAAAGGAGTAATACCCATAATGTAGGCAATAATCAGGCCTGCGCTGCCGGCAATTACAGCAAGCGCTGCGAGAAAGCCCTTATGCTTTTTATAAAAAACAGCCCTTTCAGGATCATTGTATCGGTCTGATTTGCTGCCGGTCAGATTGTTAAGAATGTGCATGGACAGGACATAAAGTATAGATATAAGAACATGAGGGAAATAGTGCTCAATTCCCTGCAGTCTGGTACAGGCGTAACACAGGCATCCGGCACCAAGGGAAACGTAGATGTTTGTCAAAAGAAGTGATCGTTGTATTGAAAAAAATGCTTTGCGCCATCCCCGCTCTTTTTTTAAAAATAAAGATTCAAGAGTTCTGTAAACTCTTTTTATTATCCAGTTCGGAGTAGAAGCACCAGCAGTTAATCCTATGTTTTGTGCTGAGGAAAGGGCTTTTAAATCAAGCTCATCTTCTGATTCAATATGGTAAGAGGGTTTCCCCGATTCTTTTGCAATTTCAGCAAGCCTCCGGGTGTTACCGCTGTTATGGCCGCCCACGACTATCACCGCATCTACTGAATTTGCAAGACGTTTTACTTCAGCCTGTCGCTTTGATGTGGAATCGCAAATAGTATTGAAGATTTTGTAGTGCGGGAATTTTTTATCCGCCCATTTTTTTACTTCTTCAAAAAATTG
>VMSQ01000263.1 GCA_013792055.1 Desulfobacteraceae bacterium | reverse complement strand
GTATTGTCATTGCGAGCGAAGCGAAGCAATCTCACAACCTGTTGATAATCCACAAGATTGCCACGTCGCTTTGCTCCTCGCAATGACCAGAATTGAGCAAAAATGGGGGTTGTGCAAAGGTCTCATTTCAAAGCGCTAACTTCTTACAATAAAAGGGGAATTATATATGATCATTGGAGCACCCAAGGAAATTAAAGACAATGAATACCGAGTTGGGGTTACACCTGGAGGTGTGTGCCAGCTTGTTCAGGCAGGACATAAGGTGCTGATCGAAACAGGTGCGGGACAGGGCAGCGGTTTTTCAGATGAGGAATATGAAACTTCAGGAGCAAAAATCGTGGCAACCAGCGCCGAAGCATGGGGCGCTCAGATTGTTGTAAAGGTAAAAGAACCTCAAACCGTAGAGTATGATTTTTTGAGGCCGGATCTCGTACTTTTTACCTTCCTGCACCTGGCGGCAGACGAGCGATTAACGCGCGAGATGATGGCAAGAGGAGTTACCGGAATAGCATATGAAACAGTTGAGCTTCCAAACGGGCATTTACCACTGCTGACCCCCATGAGCGAAGTTGCGGGTCGTATGGCAATCCAGATCGGCGCCCACTACCTGGAAAAAGAAAACGGCGGCCGTGGCAAACTGCTTGGAGGTGTGCCTGGTGTACGCCCGGCTGACGTAGCGATTATCGGTGCAGGAGTTGTAGGCACAAACGCAGCCCAGGTGGCACTTGGCATGGGAGCTCATGTAATGGTAATTGATATTAATCTGGATCGGTTGCGGTACCTTAACGATGTATGTGCAGGAAGACTGATCACTCTGAGCTCAAACCCGCTTAATATTGCCGAAACAGTTCGCAGGGCAGACCTGCTTATAGGCGGAGTCCTGATAAAAGGCGCAAAAGCACCAAAACTGGTTACGCGCGGAATGATAAGCACCATGAATTCAGGCAGTGTAGTTGTTGATGTTTCTGTTGATCAGGGCGGCTGCATAGAAACTACAAAGCCCACAACCCACTCAAATCCAATTTATCTTGTTGACGGTATTATCCATTATTGTGTATCCAATATTCCAGGCGCTGTTCCGAGAACAAGCACATATGCTCTCAGCAACGCAACCCTTCCATATGTTTTAAAGCTGGCAAATATGGGACTTGAAGCTGCAATTAATGCTGATCCATCACTATCCAAGGGCATAAATATCTATAAAGGAAAAATAACTTACCCGGCTGTTGCTGAAGCTTTTGGTTTGAAAGCAGACAAATTGGACTAAAGGAATGCGGTAATTATGAAACTACATATATACAAAGCAGTTATTATTTCTCATGAACGCATGGTTAAAGCACCATCTGCTCTGGCAGCTGCTGTGTTCTTTGGAAAACATGCACATAAAAGCGCCAGATATGGAGCATTAATTTATGAAAAAGACGGAAAGCCTTATACTGAAAAATGCTTCTGGATTAAATGGCAGTTGAAAATGGAAGAACCTTCCGAAGAACATCTGGCACAAATAGAGAGGGAGCTTCCCTTTTGTGAATTTGTGGATGAAGGAATTAATATCTTGGGAAAAGTGCCGGAAGCCGGCATGCCATGAAAAAACGAATATCTGATATGCCTAAATCAGACCGTCCAAGGGAGAAACTTCAGCTCAAAGGCGCTGAATCTCTCTCAGATCTTGAATTGCTGGCTGTTTTGCTGGGAAGCGGGACAAAAAAAGTTGATGTAATGGCGCTGGCGAGCCGCATATTAAAAGTTGTTGATCAAAGCGGCGGCACGGCTGATGTTAATGCCCTTCAACAGATCGAAGGTGTTGGATCAGCCAAGGCAGCACTTATTGCCGCTGCTCTGGAGTTTGCCCGCCGCAGGATCAGGCCGGAAGGCACAAAAATTTCATCTCCTGTTGATGTACTTCCGCTGATCAGCCATTTTGCAGACCGAAAACAGGAACATTTTATATGCCTCTCACTCAACGGTGCCAATGAAGTTATAATAAGCAGAGTGGTTTCCGTTGGCCTTGTCAACAAGACACAAGTGCATCCAAGAGAGGTCTTTGCCGATCCGATCACCGATCGGGCAGCCTCAATAATCGTAGCACATAACCATCCGGCAGGAACTTTAACTCCGAGTAAAGAAGATATTGAAATTACCATGCAGTTAAAATCTGCCGGAAAAACTCTTGGTATCAAGCTGCTGGATCACATCATTTTCAATCATAAAGGCTTTTTTAGCTTTCAGGAAAATGGAGATCTATAGCAGTATGGAGAAAAATATATATGTCTAAGCCGAACAGTACAACTTCCGAGCCCTCATCAGATTTTATACGGAATATTATTGCAGAAGATATCAAGGCAAATAAAAACGACGGCAAAGTAATAACCCGATTTCCACCGGAGCCTAACGGCTATCTGCATATCGGCCATGCAAAATCCATATGCCTTAATTTCGGGATTGCAGCTGAAAACAATGGAATATGCAATTTAAGATTTGACGATACCAACCCAGGCAAGGAAGCTACAGAATATGTTGAATCGATAAAATCAGATGTCAGGTGGCTTGGATTTGACTGGAATGACAGGCTTTTTTATACATCTGACTACTTTGAGCAACTGTATCAGTTTGCCGTTCAATTGATCAAAAAAGGCAAAGCTTACGTCTGTGATCTGAGTGCCGAGGAAATAAGAAAGTATCGAGGCACCCTGACAGAACCGGGCAAGAAAAGTCCTTTTCGTAACCGTTCAGTTGAAGAAAATCTCGATCTGTTCGAGCGCATGCGAACAGGAAAGTTTGAAGACGGTTTTTGTGTTCTCAGGGCAAAAATTGATATGTCATCACCAAATCTGAACATGAGAGATCCTGCTCTATACCGGATCAGGCGTGTTAGCCATCACAGAACAGGCGACAAGTGGTGCATTTATCCCATGTATGATTTCAGTCACTGTCTTTCGGATTCGATAGAAGGTATCACTCATTCAATCTGTACCCTGGAATTTGAGAATAACCGTCCTTTGTATGACTGGATTCTTGATGAACTTGAAGTGGAATGTCATCCTCGGCAAATTGAATTTGCCCGGCTAAATCTCAGCTACACAGTAGTGAGCAAAAGAAAGCTTATAGAGCTTGTAGAAAATGGGCATGTAAACGGATGGGATGATCCACGAATGCCGACACTTTCAGGTATCAGGAGACGTGGTTACACACCTGAGTCAATTCGAAATTTCTGCGACAGTATTGGAGTTGCCAAAAGGGACAGCATGGTTGATATGGCTCTTCTCGAATACACCGTCCGGGAAAATCTGAATAAAATAGCCCCACGCGTCATGACAGTACTTCGCCCTCTTAAGGTGATCATTGATAATTATCCTGAAGATCTTGTCGAAGAGCTGGAAGCCCTTAATAATCCGGAAGATCCAGGCATGGGAACGCGAAAAGTACCTTTCTCGCGCGTACTTTATATAGAACAGGAAGATTTTTGTGAAGACCCGCCAAAAAAATTCTTTCGTCTGGCTCCAGGTCGCGAGGCGCGTCTGCGATATGCATATTTTATTACTTGCGTAAAAGCGGTGAAGGATGAAAAAACAGGTGAAATAGTTGAACTTCACTGTACCTACGACCCTAAAACAAAAGGCGGAGATTCTCCAGATGGACGCAAGGTTAAGGCAACTTTGCACTGGGTCTCTGCTGCCCACTCAATAGAAGCTGAAGTGCGCCTTTACGATCATTTATTTAACACTGTAAATCCCAGCGATAAAAAACAGGCTGAAGATTTCAAAGATTGTCTGAATCCAAATTCAAGGGAAACACTTACTTTGTGCAGGGCAGAACCGAGCCTGGCAGGCGCATTGCCGGGAAGCAGATACCAGTTTGAAAGACTGGGCTATTTCTGTGTTGATTCAGTTGATTCGTCTGAAAGCAAACTGGTATTTAACCGGACGGTTACCCTGCGTGATACCTGGGTAAAGATCCAAAAAGCGCAAAAGAAGGGATAAATGTAAGTAGTCGAGTGGTCGAGTAGTCGAGTGGTCGAGTGGTCGAGTAGTCAACCACTCAACCATTCTGTTTAGTCAAAGAATGACACAGCCTTGCGCAGGCGTTCTACAACGCGCTTCTGCCCAATGGCAATTAGTATATCAAAAAGACCCGGCCCGACTGTCTGCCCCGTAACTGCCGCACGAATTCCATTTATCAATATTCCTGCCTTGATATCCAGTTCTTCAGCCATGTCACGTATCACATTCTCGGTTTCTTCAATAGAAAACGACTCAATAGACTCAAGGCGGTCTGCCAGAATCGAAAACCAATTTTTCAGGCCGTCATGCTTTAAAATGTTTTTTTCCAGAGCCTTTTCTTCTATTTGATACTCATCTGAAAAATATGCCCTGCCAAGTGTGGCAAACTCCGTGGTTACATGATAACGGCTGCGAATGAGGTCTATTGTGGCAAGATACCAGTCACGCCTTGCTGATTCAAATTCAGGATTCCAAATTCCAGCCTTTTCCAGTTCCGCTCTGACGTAGGGCTCAAGTTCTTCAACAGGAATATTTCTTATGTAATGAGAGTTTATGCTCAGAGCTTTTGGATCTGTAAAAAACTTTGGATCATTTTTATTAACATTAAAAACAGAATTAGCCCTGTTTACTCCCTCTAAAGAAAATGCTTCAATAAGTTCCTCTTTTGTAAAGATATCTCTGGAATCAGGTGTTGACCATCCAAGCCGGACCAGGAAGTTTACTAAAGCCCAGGGCAAAAAACCATGCTCCCTGTAAAAATGTACAGCGACCAATTCTCCGTGAGTTCGTTTTGAAATCTTAGCCTTTTGGGGATCAAGCGTTAAAGACATATGGGCAAATTCTGGAATTGGCGCACCAAGAGCTTTGTACAGCAAAATCTGCTTTGGAGTATTTACCAGGCCATCCTGACCCCGGAGAACATGTGTTATCCTGTCCCTGATGTCATCTACAGTATTGGAAAGAATGTAAAGAGGCTGCCCATTAGATCGGACTATTACAAAATCGTCTATATCTTCATACTTTTTTTCAATAAAACCATATACTATGTCTTTAAAACATACAGAACCTTCAACACGGGGTACTTTCAGACGAATCGTGTATGGAATTCCTTCTGCCTCTTTTGCAGAAACCTCTTCTGGTGTTAAATTCCGGCATGTGCCGTCGTAGTGCAATGAACCTTTTTTCTTAAGAGCTTCTTCACGCTTTATATCGAGCGTCTCTTTAGTGCAAAAACATTTATATGCATGTCCTGATTCCAGGAGTTTCTGTGCAGCAGCCTGATGTTCTTTAATGAAATGAGACTGAAAATACGGCCCTTCATCCCAGGTAATACCAAGCCATTTCAAGCTCTCAATAATCCCATCAATGGATTCTTCTGTAGATCTCTCTACATCAGTATCCTCTATTCTCAAAATCAGCTTGCCGCCTGTTTTTTGGGCAAAAAGCCAGTTAAATATGGCTGTTCTGGCACCGCCGATATGTAAATATCCGGTCGGACTGGGTGGAAAACGCACTATTACTTCTTTAGTCATTTAGCTTCACCTTTCTTTATAATTACAGCAGTCGTAGAGTTTCTTTTTATCAAGCATATCCCTTCGTTGTGCCTTTGTGGCTGAACTATTACAAATAAACATATACAATCTTTTTGGGAACTTATTTACTGTGCCTTACTTTATAAATATAAGCAATACCGCTGAAATTATCGCTAATATAAGACCGTAACCAAATGTCGCTTCAGGACTTACTTTATCCCATAGTAATCCCGCAATATATCCACCCGGAAGGGCCACCAAACCTATTGCTGTATGAAAAACTCCTAATGCAGTTCCCTTTAAATGTTGCGGCGCCAAATCGACCACAAAGGCTCTCTGACTACCATCAATCATAGCATAACATATTCCATAACTTATAAAAAAGAATAAGATGCTATAAATACCGGAAGTAACTAATAAGCCGAGAGATGTTATACCAAACAGTACATACCCTCCCATTAAAACAGGTTTTCTCCCGACTTTATCTGATACTATTCCCAGAGGTATTACACAGATCGAATACACAATATAAAATACTACATAAAGCAAGATTGCAGTGTTATCGGCCAATCCTATGTTCTTTGCCCTTAACAGAAGAAAAGCATAGCCGAAATGTCCCAGCGCAAATAGTGAAGAAACGATAATAAAGTATCTTAAATTCAGCGGTAATTCTTTTAAACTCAGCTTCACGGACACTTTTTTTGTCTCTTGTTTTGCCGGCGCATTTTTTTCTTGAATAAAGAAGATAATAAATACCGAAATTATTCCAGGTACCAGGGCAAACAAGAAAATATTTCTATATCCCCACATTGGAAGAAGGAGCAAAGCGAGTACTGCCCCTAAAGTCGAACCGATGCCATCCGCAGCCCTGTGAAATCCGAAGGCTTTACCTCGAACAGATTCATCGCAGGATTCCGCTACAAGCGCATCCCGTGGCGCGGTCCTTATCCCCTTTCCAATCCTTTCTATTACCCTGACAAAAAGAACAAAAGTCCAGATGTTTGCCAGCGCAAATAATGGCTTGGTTAAGGAGGACATACCATAGCCGAACAAAACAAAAGGCTTTCTCTTCCTGATCTTATCCGACCAATAGCCTGATACAACTTTTAATAAAGAGGCAGTTGTTTCTGCTGCACCCTCTACAATCCCGACCGCATAAGCACCGCAACCCAAAACGGTTGTCAAAAACAATGGAATCAAAGGGAAAACCATCTGGCTGCTCAAATCAGTGAACAAACTGACTAAGCCCAGGATGAATATATTTTTGGTGATTCCGGAAAAAAATTCAATCTGCCTGTATGGTCTCATTAAAGCTTTCCCTTTTTTGCGAGATCCTTAGCGCCAGCTCTTATACCTTGTCTTTGGTCATGGCGGCCAACCCTACTTCGGTTAGCAAGATCTTTTTAATGATATCAAACATAATTTTCCTCGTTTCAATGTCTTAAATGTTCTAAAAAGTTTTTGAGAACATTCTTGCAATCATCAATCTTTGTTCTTTTATTCTAAGGGCTTTACCTGAGCTTTTTCCAGCGTTTAAGCATTTACTCCTTCTTATCTTTTTTAATAGCCTCTTTTGCTCCCTTCCACATACCTGAGATACCTTCCTTTGCTACATCCGCAGCTCTTTTCCCAAATTCTTTGGCATCTTCAGCTATAATATTGGCCGCCTTGCCAACAGCTTCTGCAGCCGCTTTGGTTGCATCCTTTCCAGCCTCTTTAGCCTTCTTTAACTCCTCTGCAATACGATCTTTCATCTGACTTTCTGACATGATCTCTACCTCCTTAAGATTGATGTTGGTGTTTGCTCTCAAAAGACACTAAGTTTATATCCTGAGAACTCAAGTGGAGCAAAACCTTCACATTACAGAACTTTTACTTTTCTGTTAATATTATAAACTGAGGCCTATATTTAAAAAAAACGTAAAGTCCGCGCCTGACTCACAAGAGTCAAAGATATCTTCCACACCGCCGATCTGGATAAATATTCCGCTTTTAGTGAAATAATTAAGGCCTATTAAAAGCTCGGATATCCTCTTTTCGAGCATATCAAGACCGGTATCTTCAAATGGTCTGGTGATCCAATTCATCTGGGCTATTGCAGAAAGCTGTTGAGTAAATCTGTATTCAGCCCCAATCATAATGGTATAGAATTCCCTTAATGAGATCCCTGCGTCATCAAAGGCGTCACCAGGGAAGGTAACATCTGCGTTCAAATAAGCACTCATCCTGTTTATATTTTTCTGCAATAACAAGCCGAGCCCCCAGTCCGCCTTTCCGCTGCCAAAGGCTCGATCTTCATCTCCTGTCGGCAGTTTAACGGCCAGCCTTACACTCAAGCCGGGCAAGATATTATCCTCATCCCAGACCCTTCCCTTTGCCCTCAAGACAAGATCCTGCATGCCTGTGCTGTTTTTAGAACCTGACATGAAAACCTCATCGTCTTTTTTAACAACATAGGCGAATTCGTTGGCATCCTCCTCTTGCCTCACCTTTCTGATTTTTCCGGACATCCTCTCAACCTCACGGATGGGTTTGTCCATAAATCCGGAATAATGATGAGCTGCAGGAAGGGATACTCCAAGCTCTAAACACGGCGTAACGCCATAGCTTACTTCCAGGGATGTTCTGATCGTTTCCATATCAACAGTGGCGGCATAGTGTGCTGATTCCTGGGAAATAAGCGTATTTGTGATGGTTGTGTTAAGCCTGATGGAGCTATGTCCTTTGGGCAGTGTGTCAGCCCTGTCTGGTATTGGTTGAAGGAAAAGAAGCTGGATAGGGCTCTGATTTACGAGTGAAATAGGTCCGGATCTTTCCTGCCAATTTTCCCAGGTGTCTTCGGAGAATGCAGCAATAGGGCACAAAAAGGCTAATAGCAAACTCGCGCAGGTGATTTTGTTTAAACAATGTGCTGCTGCTTTTGCCATTCTAAGAATGTGACTATACAAACAGGAAAAAATTACCTTGGTTTTCATTTTGGAATCTTTTTATATTATTCTTTACAGAGGCCATCCGAAAACTTTTAACCCGCATTTCTCATCAAACCTATAGAAACAGGCCGCAACTTTTGATATAATAGTAATTAATCCCATAAATTACTATAGTTAAAAGGAGCAGCCTATAAAAATGGAGTATATACGAAAAAGAATTAAATTTCAAGGTCTCAGAAATCGAGTGTTCAGAAATCTAGAAGTTATTGGCCGGTTTGACAATGGATCGATCAGTTCTGATGGTTGAATCGTCTTGATAAAAGACGAACTTACTGATAATAAAATATAAGAACATCTGTAATTCGCATATAAGTGATCCTAAAGACCATTTGTCTTTAACGGAAGGACCGGAGGAACTATGAACCAAAAGATT
Organism: Desulfobacteraceae bacterium; assembly: GCA_013792055.1. Taxonomy (GTDB): domain Bacteria; phylum Desulfobacterota; class Desulfobacteria; order Desulfobacterales; family ETH-SRB1; genus B13-G4. The sequence goes on along the minus strand of VMSQ01000263.1, from coordinate 6,191 downwards.
AAAAAACCAAATAAAAAAGACAGGACTTTAGAATTATGTGGAGATATATGTTCTGAAAAAGAGGTGTAAATCCAGATATTCTAAAACAACTCATAATGCTTAAAGACTTTTATATCTATTGCTTTTAAATATAAATATGAAATCAATTCCATTACATATGCAACATGAAGAAAGGCAGATATGGACATATACACGTTCATTTATGGAAACAGATAATTATAAACATAAAAGAAACGGAAGAAAGATCAAAAGTCATTGGACCCTGTTTGAGAGACTGGTGCATGTATTTGGTTTTTTTCTTAAAATAAGCAATGATTCTCCATTAGATCCCAAACAGCTTATAGATAAACTTAGTTTTGTATCAGGCAAGTGGGAGCGTTTTGGGTGAAGGTTTCTTTTATGAAAATAATAGCAAAGCTATATCCTGTTTTAATTGCTTTTCTTGCTATTTCATTAGGCGTATTTGCATATGTCTCAGGAATTCCTTTTTTAGATATAATGGAATTAAAAACAATAGATTTAAGATTCAAATCCAGAGGAATTATTGAACCTGGTTCAAATATTGTTTTGGCTGTAATAGACGAAAAAAGTATTGCCAAAGAAGGGAAATGGATATGGCCAAGATCAAAAATAGCTGATCTTGTAAATAAGCTTTCCGAAAAAGGAGCCAGAGTAATTGCATTTGACATAGGATTTTTTGAACCTGATGAAGAAAGAATCGTCCAGGTAATAAACAGCATACAAAGTGAAGCTAAACATATTGATATTCAGAACAAGAGCTTTGAACAATATCTGGAAAATCTAAAATTAAAATCCGACAATGACAAATTGCTGGCTGATGCAATTTTAGACTCTAAGGCAAAAGTGGTGCTTGGATATTTTTTTCATATGAGCCCAGCAGAATCAGGGCATTTTGATGAAAAAGATATGCGCATTCATCAAAAAAATATCAGTGGTTCTAAGTACAAATTTGTCCGTTATTCATCCGGCAATGCCTATAACGCCCCCTTGATAGAAGCGAACATGCCTCAGTCCAACATTAAGACAATCTCAGAAGCAACTAAATACTCCGGTTATTTCAATATGATATCGGACACTGATGGTGTTGTGCGGTGGATGCCTGCTGTTTTACGATTTAATGACAACCTGTATGCTCCTTTATCTTTAATCGCTGCCGGCGCCTATCTGGATGAACCCCTTTCATTTAAAATAGCTGAATATGGTGTAGAAAGGCTGCAGTTAGGAAAGACAGCTATACCTACAGATGCACTTGGACGAGTTCTTATCAACTATCGAGGAGGAGAGAAAACTTTTCCCCATATACCGGTTACAGACATACTGAAAGATAATATCCCCCCAAATGCCCTTAAGGACAAGATAGTATTGGTAGGAGCAACAGCCGTAGGCATATATGATCTGCGTGTAACTCCTCTTGAAAGCGTCTTCCCGGGGCTGGAAATACATGCAAATTTCGTTGACTCTATTCTGTCAAATGACTTTTTGTTTTATCCTGCATGGGCTCCATTATTTGATATAACAGCTATTATTGTTGCCGGCCTGCTGATAGGAATTGCACTTCCACGAACAGGAGTAATAACAGGTGCTTTGTCTGCCCTAACCCTGTTCACAGGTTATATATTATTATGTCAATATATGTTTTCAGAAAAAGGTTATATACTAAATCTTGTTTATCCGCTGTTAGTTACGGTTTTGGTATATGTCAGTATTACTGCGTACAAATATCTTGTTGAGGCAAAACAGAAACGGTTTGTCAAAAATGCATTTTCAACCTATCTTGCCCCTTCAGTTGTTAAGCAGTTAATTGACTCCCCTGAAAAACTTGTTTTAGGAGGGGAGCAGCGTGTAATTACTGCATTTTTCTCAGATGTTCAGGGGTTTACAAGTATCTCCGAATCACTTACACCTCATGAACTGGTCGAATTATTAAACGAATTCTTAACAGAAATGACTGATATAATTTTAAACAATGAAGGAACTGTGGATAAATTTGAAGGTGATGCTATCATTGCTTTTTTTGGAGCACCTAATTATCTCGAAAATCAAGCTGAAGTGGCCTGCAAATCCTGTGTTGAAATGCAGAAAAGACTTGCTGAGCTACGCATAAAATGGAAAGAATCAAATAAACCCGAGCTCAAGATGCGAATCGGTCTTTGCACAGGGTCTGCTGTTGTAGGAAATATGGGCTCAAAAAATCGTATGGACTATACCATGATGGGGGATACGGTTAATACTGCAGCAAGACTGGAAGGAGTTAATAAAATTTATGGAATATATACCCTTATCAGTGAAACAACTTATGAGTCAGGCGGCAAAGGGTTTTTAACAAGGGAAATAGATTCCATAAAAGTAGTTGGGAAAAAAGAACCGGTCAGCATTTATGAGCTTATTGGATTTTCTGATGACAATAATGAAAAAATGCAAAAGATAACTGGTCTTTACTCAAAAGGACTTAACGCATACAGAAACAGGAATTGGGAAAAAGCTGTTGAGTTTTTTAAAGATGTACTGGAAGTTGCTCCAGATGATGGACCCAGCATAACCATGCTGGCACGATGTAAAGAATTTATTTTAAATCCTCCTGAAAAAGACTGGGATGGTTCGTTCAGTATGAAAACAAAATAGATACAGCTTACAGGCGCAGAATATGCTTAAAATGAAAAAACTATCTAAAATAAGTCTGCTTATATGTTTGTGTCTGGCCACTTTTCCGTCGTTTGCAGGGGCAAACCGGCAAGTAGCCGGCACTGTAACATTTATGATGGGAGATGTGTTTATTTCTCATGACAAAACCACCTGGGTTAATGCGGATTTTGACATGAAAATCCATCAGAGAGATCAAATCAGGACAGGAGCGGAATCGCGCTGTGAAATTACACTTGAAGACGGATCTATAGTCAGGATGGAAGAAAATTCTCTCCAATGTTTTGAAAAAGTTGAAACAACCAGCAGCTCAAGAAAATCTTCAATATTCCTTTCTGCTGGTAAAATCTGGGTAAATGCCCGTAAAATCGTTTCAAAAAATGATAGTTTTCAGGTTCGAACGGATAAAGCAGTATGTGCGATACGAGGGACGCAATTCAGGGTTGATACTGGCAGCAACCACACACGGATTAGTGCTTACGGCGGCGAAGTGGCAACATGGAGCGCTTTATTTGACAGGGCAGATAAAGATGCCGCTATATCAAAACCTTATCCTGTAGCTGGACCGGATCCCGTATCCATGGAAAAGTGGGTAGAAATTGTAAAAGCCTTTCAGCAGATCACAATAGATGCCAAGGGAGGATATGAAAAGCAGGATCTGGACATTGAGAGTCTCTCGGAAGATGCCTGGACAATCTGGAATATGACCCGCGACAGCTCAACCAGTATCCATCCATAAATAGCCTGGTAACAGTTTGGCCACTGGAGAATAAATGGTGAAATCTCGCCGCCCGCCATACAGAAAATATATAACAATTCTCTCTCTTGCCCTTGCAGGTTTTTCCGTTCTTTTTGTCTCCACAATGTTAAAAGGAGTAGTCTTCAATATACTCACACAGCTCGATAATACTTTTTACGCGCAGTTTTTGTTGATCAGGGAACGGCTTAAAGAAGATAAAAAAGCCACTTACAGCGATGTCGTTATAGTCGGAATCGACGACAGGACGCTCAACAAGCTCGGCGCCTACAATCCTCTAAAATATCGCAGGTATCATATTAATCTGCTTGAAAATATCCTTAAAGGGCAGCCTTCGGCAGTGGTTTACGATATCCTTTTCGGAGATCCTCACGATGATCCTGAAGTCGACCGGGAACTTTCCCTGACCATGAAAAAAGGACCTGTATTTTCAGTGTGTTTTGGATCGAATTATGATCGATCAGGCGGTATGTTCGAACCGTTTGCCTATAAAGTCCCGGAAGGCCTGAGCATGAAACTTGCGGATGAAAACGGCTTCGAGTTAATGTCTCCTGTTGTGCTTGGCTCTCTAAAAAGCGTCGGCCTTGCAAATGCATATCCGGATAATGATGGATTATTAAGAAGGATGCCGATCTTTTTCAAAGTAAAAGACGGGCTCTATCCAACCATTGCACTTGAGGTATTCAGAAAAACAAGAGGAATCCCCCGCGGCGAGGTTCTAATTAAAAACGGCAGGATAGAGGCAGGCGGAACAGTAATTCCCGTTGATGGGCATTGCAGAGCATATATTAACATCGACAAAACGCACAGAATAAGGGAGATGTCTTTTTACGACGTCTGGGCAGGCCGTGTACCGGACCGTTTCTTCCATGATAAAATTGTATTCATAGCCGCTGCCGCCACAGGACTTGGAGATAACAAACTGGTTCCGTTATACGGATATATTAGTGGCGTCAAGATTCATGCGAACCTGTTTCTGAACATGGTCTACAAGAATTTTATTTATGAGATTTCCGGGAAAAATTACTATGTTTTAATATTTTTTGCCTCTTTTTTTTACACCTTGTTTTTTTACAGCCGCCATGAATTATCACCCATAAAAAGATTGATGGATTATATCTCAACTGAGTCATTGACAACCAGGTTCGGCAACGCTCTCATTAAAATGCCGCTTGCTGATAGAATTTATAAAACATTCGGATCCAAATGTAACAGGAGCTACGCTCTGAGTCTGTTTTTCCTCCTGTTTTCCGAAACCCGAAAGCGCATTCAACCCCTTCTTTTTCAGCTTGTTTTGCTTTATTTAGCGCTTTTTTTAATTTTCTATTATTTCAACGTGGTTATCAAGCCGTCTGCTCTTTTGATACAGGTATTTATTTCCTATGTGATTGTTTCGGAATTTAAAAGGATAGATTTCAGCAAGATAGCGCCCTGTCGGGCGAACTCTTAGCTGATAAGATTATGAGCCACGAACCGTTCGTCATAGATTGACAGGTAACATCTCAATAAATCTGGGTAATAACTACTGGATTCCAGCCTTCGCTGGAATGACAGGCGCTTACCCCCAATCGTCATTCCCGCGAAAGCGGGAATCCAGGGAATAGTTGCAAAGCATGATTTGCCTCAACTTAAAAAAACCGGTCTCAATTTTTCTTCTTTGCCTCTTATGCCTGTTTTTTCTTTGCATGGAAAAAGCAGCTATCGGCGCATACAATGATGCTCAAGGTTTCAACACATCTGCCGAATTCTTGAACAGGGGAATGTATCTGGAAGCTGTCGGCACATACCAGGAAATTGCCGTCTATTCGGATAATTTCAATAACAGAGCGAGAGCTTTATTGTTTATGGGGACTACTTACAGCCTTTACCTTGATCAGTATGATGCTGCCTTAAAAGAGTTCGAAAATGTCATGAAAGTTTATCCGGGCAGTCCGGCAGCAGAAGACGCTCTTTTTAACAGCGGAATGGTCTTATATGAAAAGGATGAATTTAAAAAAGCTTATGAGTTTTTTAAACAATACATGGCAAAATATCCCAATGGCATGCGCAGGCAATCCGCAGAAGTATGGGCTGACAGCGCAAAGGCTCAGATGTCACAAATCCGGGAACCTGAAGAGATTGCTTCGGTTCCTTTATATAAGAGGGATGTTGAGGATACAATTATAAGAGTTTTGATTAAAAACAGAGCTGAAAAAATTACCATTTATTCAGAGCAAAACATCTCGTTGTATAATCCATTTTCAAAGAAAATGATTTATCGCAGCACAGGCCCTGTAACCTTCACAAAACAGGGGGAGCAGCTTGCGGCAAATGACCTGAAGCTTGATCTTCATATGTGTATGGTCAAAACCGACGGCAAAACTATTATGGTTGATAATCGCAGATTCAGAGGCGATCTCACTATATTAGCTGATTCAAAATCGCTGTCTGTTATTAATAATATTCCGGTTGAACAGTATCTTTATGGTGTCGTGCCAAAAGAAATGCCGCCTAACTGGGCAAAGGAAGCCCTGAAAGCTCAGACAGTAGCTGCCAGAACATATGCTCTTTATATTAAAGATAAAAGCGCCGACAAGCCATATGATGTGGAATCAACCACGACATCGCAGGTATATGGAGGATTTGACTCTGAAAAAAAGGAGTCAAATCTGGCGGTTGATGAGACACGTGGTCAGGTAATCACCTATGATGGAAAACTTATTGTCGCCTATTTTCATTCAAGCAGCGGAGGGCATACCGAAGATTCAAAAAATGTATGGAGCGCTGATTTGCC
>VMSQ01000051.1 GCA_013792055.1 Desulfobacteraceae bacterium | reverse complement strand
ATTCTTCTTTTGAGCACCCAGTATATCGTCCCATATACCCGCCGGTATCACAAATCCTGCTACCTTCCGGGAGGCTGAACCTTATACCCTCTTTTTCGCAGGCATCAAAAAAGAGGACAAGTCCAAAAGTGGCACCAATGAGGGCCAAGGGTTCTCCGGTCTTTTCGGCATTTTTCAAGGCTCCTAACAGTGTTTTAATGTCAAGCCCTAAGGGTGAAATAAGAAATCGGCTGTCAGGTGTTCCAAATTGCATCCTCACATGTTCCATCCCAATGGCCATTTCCATTAATGGCGCCATCTTGGGGGATGGTACCATAAAAAGGATTTTCATCTTCTCTACATCGGGAAATAAGTAAGCCTTGGTCAAAAGGGCATTGCCTGTACAAATCATCGCAACAGCCCATTTGTCTCTATACGTGCTTTCTTTTTTTTTCTTAAGCTGAACGATCCTGCTATCCAGATAAAGTTGTTCAGCCTTTTCTGCGGGAAGCGAGTCAATGATAGTTTTCTTAAAAGCAAATGAAGAGACAGCCGGTATTTCTTCCCAGTGTGCAATGGTCTCGGGAACTACATTTACTTTTTTGCAAAATTCCTTATAAGGTGCGCTTACATTATATTGGCGCTCAAATTCCTTGAGAGCCAGATCGTTGAATCGTTTCTCATCCCGATGGTCAAGACCTCGAAGGACAAATTCAAGAATATCCTGGTCATGTTGTTTCATGGGTGTGTGGTTACTAACAGCTCCCTAAAAATATGATCCGTAGAAAGCACGGATATATGCCCAATAAGTGCCTCCTATAAAAATGGCTCCCAACAAAATGTGTTTTAAAATTAAGATTTTCTTTTTTAACGGTTCTGCAGCACCCCTGTTTTGGAATTTATATTCACGGAGTCGAATGATCCCTGTAACGACAATTATTAATATGGAAAACAGCCCCAACCAGAAAAACACCTTCATCACCTCTTGAAGTGAAGCTGTCAAAGGTGTTCCTTGAGCCAATCCTGACTTCTTATCCAGCAAATAGATGACCAGAACGCTACTTATCCACAGTCCTGTGAATAGATCATGAACAAAGTTATTTATGATAATAAGCCAGGCTTTCATAAAGTGATTTCCGTTGTTAGTTGACCTGTCAACAACCTGAGGTGGCGGGCAGGTTAATTTCATAATGAGTTTGTAAATTTCTGTTACAAGAAATATTGTGAATGGACTGTGGTCATCACAAAGGGGATGATAAACAAAGTCGCAATAGCAAAAATTACGCAAACCACTATGAACCAGGCAGCCTTTTCTCCCTGCCATTTAAAGAACCGCCTCAAGTGCAAATAGATCCCAAACAGGAGCAAGGTAATCAAAGACCAGGTCTCAATAGGATCCCATCCCCAGTATCTGCCCCAGCTTTGTTCAGCCCAGAGTGCTCCTGAAACGACCATGATAGTCCAGGAGATAAACCCAAAACCGGCGTACTTGTAGCTATAGGCGTCAAGCGCCTCCAGAGGCGGCAGCTTCTTGTAAAATTCGTTTTCACCTTTCTTTTTCTTCAACAGATAAAATATGGCTGTGCCAAGAGAGATTAGAATAGCTCCCACGGCAATGACTGTGAAGGTTATGTGAATTACAAACCATATTCCGCAAAAGGTGGGCGGCACCTTTGCAACTCCGGTTCTTGCATAGATTCCCTTCTCCAAACGCCCGTGATCGAGGGTCTGCGCCAGTTGGTCTGATACCCAGGGGTTGGAGATAATCCCCAGAATCATCATTGCAAGACAGCAGGGAAGTATCACAAACCCGATGCTTTTCAGCCTTGGGACTTTATAGACACAGACCAGAAACATAACCATGCTCACCCAGACCGTGGAAGAGAACGATTCCATCTGCTGCAAATAAGGCCCGTGGCCTACTGCATACCATCTTATTCCCAGAGCAATGGTGTGCGGAATCAGGCCGATCAACGCGAGCCTCAGCCCGACCTTCAGACTCTTTTCATGCTTAAAGGTCACATGCCTTATAAAGGATATCGTTGAAAAGAGGTAAAAAAAGAGGGCAATCCAGTGGAAGATTACCTCGTATTTAAGTAACTGAATCGTTTCCATGTTTTCCTAATTCCTTTTCAAGGTCTTCCGCCAGCTCCTTGAATTCTTCAGAAAAAAGAGCCTTATATCTATTGGAGCGTCCGCCCATAGAAATTTGTACATTATTCCCCTCTTCTGTCACCTTCAAATAAACCTGTTTATATGGGAGCATAAATATCAAAAAGGCCCCTAATGTACTTAAGGCAAAACCACAGTAAACAAGGGGCATCCCGCAGTTCTTGACAAAGGTTAACCCCGTCCAGTAATAAATCCGGACAAATTTCAGACTATCGTTGTTGTTAAGTCTGGCCCTCTGGCTGAACAAAACCCTTCCCTTAAACCGTTGTTTCTCTTTTTCCGTAACAGCCAAATCGACACCAGGAAGAGTCGCATAAAAGGAAGGCTCTATCAGATTGGGATAGAATTTCATATTTAGAATATAGTCAGTGGTAGGAAAATCCATCTTCCCTTCAAGGGGTTTATCCTTTTTGCGCTGGGCATCGAGTAAAAAATCGGTTAAAATCTCCTCGCTTCCTTCCTTTTTCAGGATAAACCCTATGGCATATCCATAATGCGTGGACTGATAGACCTTGATCCCCTGAAACCGGATGGGGCCTGCTGGAGAAAGCAAGAACTTCCAGGCCTCACCTTTTGAGTCGGTAATCGTCAGGCTGCTCTCCAGATTCCTGATCTGGTCATTCTCCCAATAGCTTGGGGTAAATTTATTAAGATACACCTGAAAGCCAAGATCAAAATTCCCGGCAAAAGCCCCCAGGCTCTTTGCCGGCCAGTCTTCATTCTTACCCTGAAAGGTATCAGCCTGCTTTAGTTGAATAAAGCCTCTTTTTTGAAAAGCCAGACCGTAAAGGGCGGCCAGAATGCAGATTAGAAGGCCCAAATGAAAAATAGCACTCCCCCATCTTCCGGCCCTATTTTTGCCGAAAAGAAAGTACCTACTTTCTTCTGCTGCCAGATACAGCCGATATCCCCTTGCCCTAAAAATGCTCTTTATTCTAAGCGCCAGCTCCTCAACTCTGACTTCTGACCTCTGACCCCTGATCCTTGATCCCTGAACTAACGTTAGGGTAAAGAAATCTTTAAAAGCTCGTTCCGTGATTTCCCTTTGAGCCGGTCCTTTCGATTTTGTCAGTCCCTTTAATTGATAGTAAACAGAATAGGCGAGGCTGAGAGCAATGATGGCTATTAGAATCAAAAACCAGGCGGAGGTATATACCTGATTGAGTTGCAGGAAATCAATCAAATAATAAAGCCTGGGGCTACTGGCCTTCCATGTCTCAAAAAACTGCGGACTTTTTGTAGTAATTTGAGGTATAGTGGAACCGACCAGGCAGGAGATGCCAACCGCACATATTAAGGAGATCACGGTATTGCGGGAGAGCAGGAACCTTTTAAGTTTTTGCATAAGGGGCATCACTAATTAAGAGGCCGATTATTTCCACGCTGCCGCCATTTTTTGAAAAGACTGTAAAAAAACTGATATTGCCAAAGGATCATGCCCGGTATGATACATGCAAGATGATAAGGTATAAACTGCCGGTCTGTCACATCCCAGCCCATCCAGTAACGTCCCACTCCGTATACCCCCCATACACCCACTCCCAGGACAACCAGTACACCCGCTGCAGCTTGTAACCAATTTCTATACATAATGTCAGTTATACCCATATTTTCAAACGGTTAGCCAAAAGACCTGATTGCCTGAATCTCTTAACAACTGACACCATCGAACTCTGCTCCCTTTTTCTTTTTATGTGTCTCTAATGGGGGCTGCAGTCAGGAGCAGTACAATTCGACGCCGAATAACCGGCAAGAGGTTCAGCTGCCTTGGTAAATGCTGTTATATCAGCGTAACCGCCCGAGCCAGTATCACCATAATCATAGGGATGAAGTTTGCTCTTATCTGCAATAAGCCGACCAAAATTAGAGCCATGAGGCAGGCCTACATGGCATTGAACACATTTGTAACCACCGCTGTGGCGCGATGTAGAGTGTGCCTCATTTTGCCAGGGAAATATAGGATGACAGTTTTTGCAAAGACACTCCGTATTAAAACTATTAGTACCAAATTCGGCATCATCGAGATCCCAGAGATAAGCGCTCGAATTCGTTGGCCAGCGGCCCTTTAGAATCCTGGGGCTACCTGAGCCGTGGGGGCCTGCGGTCGTGTCATCGGCACTGTCTCCGTGGCAGTCTGAGCAGTACATGGTTTTGGTTCCCTGCGAGTCTGTTCCCGTCCCCACTTTCCATGGGGCTAACATCTGATCTGCGTCCAGTGCAGATGAACCGCCACCTGTCAGGGCGCCCGCTACGGGATGATATGACTGGTTACTGGTGCTGAATTCGAGACCAACATTAGTCCACGAGGAATCCCAAGTCGTCAGATTTGCGTTGGCCGATGAATGGCATTTGAAGCAGATTTCGTGTTCCTTAGTTGCTGTCTGCAAATTGTAGGCTGTTGGTGCAGTCCAGTTAGAGCCTGAGAACGTTGGAACTGCGCCTGAAACAGCTTTGAGGGCATTCGACACTGCATTGCCGGTAGTACCTGCAACGTGGTTACCTGTAATAGCCTCATGCGGATTATGGCAGTCGGTGCACTCCACGTGCTTGGTGACGGCAAGTTGAGCCAGAGTTTCATTCGCCCGGTGTGCAGTATCGCTATTTGTCAGGTCATGTTTGGAGGTTTTGGTAATATCGGTGTTGATATCGTGGGGATACGCATTGTTGCTATAATTAGGAGTTCCGCCATGACAACCCAGACACAGGTTCTGCTCAAGGGCAAAACCGAGATATATATCGGGGCCACCCGTCGGATCAGGCTCGGTTCCATTAATACTTGCATGCTGCTCGTGGCAGTGGGCGCAGTTGCCTGTCCCGTATTGAGGCGTGCTGGTTCGGTCCACACCACGGGTGGTGCTTCCATGTGCCGAATTAGTGTACTCGTTGGCAGCATAAGCAAGCCCGCTTCCCAAAAGCATGAGGGTTATCAAAGATATGAATATTATCTTCATATTATTTACCATATAGCTTTGCAATTGGTCGAGTAGTCGAGTTGGAAATTGGTAGCGACTTTGAGACCATCGTCAACTTTGTCCGTTCCGCGTGAGACATATGTCAATACTGTCTCCAAATACTCCATCCCCGTTTTTTTACCAGTCAATTCCCTTACATTTTGAAAAACCTATTAAACCCTTTCTCCTTCAAACCCTCTACCAAAACCTTATCTCCCGTCCAGACCTCACCATCCAACTCAATAGCTAACGCGATAATCGGTGTGTCGTCTTCATCTACACCTTTGCACAATTCGTATGCTTTAGTTTTGCTGTCACGCGATATGGCATATTCATTAACAAACTTTATCCGGTTAAATATCCTGTACATCAACTCATAAAGTTCTGTTTCGGATAATTTCGAGTGCTTCAGTAACTTCTCCTTCTTCTCAAATATTTCCACCATTACGAAATTTGGCGCATAAAATTCTTTGCGTTCATCAAAAAAGGTCTCTCTGAGCTCTAAACTCTTACCTAAAAGCATTGAGAATAGAATATTAGTGTCAATTACAAGGATCATCTAAATCTTTTCCAAAAATCTATCTTTATTCTTCCGCCACCATTCATGTTTTATGTTCTCTGCTTCCACGAGAATATGCTCACTGAACTCGGCTTTTCGAACAAGCTGCTCTACTCTCAACCTGTCCAGGAGACTTTCCAAAAAGTTAATAGCCACACTGCTTCTATCTATCGTAATAATGATTTTATCTTCCTTTGATTGTACATCAAATACCTGCATAGCCATTACTCCTCTATCAGTATTTCCTGCTGGATTAGCGTCTCTATTAAAGCTATATTTTTTTTGATCCAGTCGTTAACAATTGTATCAACCTGAACCCCTTTTTCTCCCGCCAGCTTACGCAAAACATCCGCTACTTCCGGCTCAAGATATATGGGCAGATAAAGTTCAGCATCCGGGTGATAGAATTTCCCACGCTCTCCTTCTGAAAAATCATATTCTTCCTTCATAGATTCTCCTTCTTGTATTGCCTTGTCTCTCTTTTGGTTGAAGGGTCTGACTGGATCATACCTCTATACATCTTTTTCACCTCCATAATTTTCTTCAGCCCATGTTGCCTGACAACTGCTGACAACTATCAACTGACATCGCTTTTCCACCCACCGGGTAAATATTTGCAGGTTCGAGCAGTTCTTCGCTCTCAGCTCTCCGCTCTCAGCTCTCCGCTCTCAGCTCTCAGTTCTTCGACGTATGGCATACAACACAACCTTCCAGCGCAGTAGTGAGAGATGAATTCGCATAATCCCACCGCATAAGCTTGTAAAAGTTTGTGGCATGAGCTCCATGGCATGAAAGGCACATAATTATATCATCAGTTGTTCCAGTAGGAGTAACTGTACCTGAAGGAGTTCCGGGCACGGTTACTCTGGCTACAGGAGCAACCACGCTGTAAGTTGTATAATTTGTATATTCTCCGTTAGAAGGCAAAGTGTGATCAGTTGGATGTCTTTTCCACGGCGATGCAGTTCCGCCTGTTTCTGTTGCAGCAGTACCATGGTAGTATCCGTGACATTCAGCGCATAAGCCACTCATTGTATTATTAGCAGGACTTGTAGGCCCTGCAGGACTCGCGCCGGGACCATTTATTCCCTTGTACTCATTGTGATCGGTAGCACTTGCATTTTGCCATGCAGTGGTAGGATTTTCAAGGCCGAGAACCCCTTTTAAGAATCGGTAGCTTGTGCCTGTGGAACTGCCGTTAATAGTACTGTCATCAGCATGATGGGCGCCCTTTACGGAAGTAGTCTCGTCTGTCACAGTACGATCTCCATGACAACCATATACCCCCGCACAGGAAAAGTTTGATGCTGTGATACCGGGATCTGTTTCATATCCGGGCGGGGGAAACATGGCCGCGGTACCTTCCTGGTCAATAGCAGCCACGTTGTGCCCCTTCCTGTCGTTAGCATTTGATGCAATGTACCTAAAATTTCCTGCGGCAAGATCTGTTCCATTGTGCCAGACCTGGGGAACCTGACTCCCTCCGATGCTTCGAATGCTGGCGCCGGTAGTATCATAAGCATGACAGCCAACGCAGGTTCCTCTTGTCAAACAGGAATTTGTTGGTGAAGTGCCGCCATAAGTCGCCATGTCCGCCCCCCCCTGGCTGTTATGCATTGTGTGGCAATTCACGCAGTTGCCTGCTACTTCTGCATTAACATGGCTGCAAAGCACAATAGAAAAAATTATGGAAAGTATAAATATTAATGACTTTTTCATTATTCTTTCCTGATTACAACTTGCCGTAATAATTCCTCAAGGTTCGCCCTCATCTATTTATCAAAAGAGCATTCTATAACGCCTTAACCATCTAACTATAAAAAAGCAATAATCATACCAGAAATAATAGTTTTATAATAAAAGCCATAAAATCAAACAGTTAAATAATCAGCGAAAAGTGCTGACCCAAAACAAAGTAACAATATTTGTAAAAATGGTTAACAATATTTATGAAATCGTAACTGTTCAGATTGTTAGGTTCATGGTTGGTTGCCTCGTTCAATTTTCACCTGCCCGCAATGCTCTCCGCTTGCGAGGCGGGCGGGTCGCTCTCTAACCTTGAACCGTGAACCCTTGAACCGTGAACCTGAGTAGTTACACTTACTCATTGTTTATAATTTTCAGTGAAACTCCGTGTAGTTCCGTGGTGAACTTTATCTTAAAGGAAAATGAATATCTGCACCAGGATAAATACTTTTTTCAGAGCTTGTAATAAGAACCGTTGATGTTGTTTCTTCGGCATGAAGAACAAGCAGTGTGCCAAAATTAACCGGAGTCAGGTAAACATCTCCTTTTGTTCCCGGATCAAGCTGCTTCTTTTCCTGATAAAATATGCTGTACCCTTGTCCAGGCCTTACCCCGTCCATATTCCCCTTATCTATAAAGGCAACGGTGTTATCTCCTATGATACTTGCATGCTCCTCTGATACAATTATCTTACCTTTAAGTTCTTTTTTGCTTTCAGTCAGTATAATTTGGGGGGACCTTTTTATATAAGGTATTAAAAGATCATTGACTTCAACAGGTCTGAAAGACCCAATAACACTGGCTACGGCAAATTTCGGCTCAACTTTTGTAATTTCAACAATGCCTGTCAGATAATGCTGTATTCCGATATAAGAATTCGTTTTCCTGTCCTTTAATGGCTTCAAAGTTCTATATACTGTAAACTTGCTGCCCGGAATAAAAGATGTGTTTTCATTCGGCCGTATATATACCAGGTCACCTTTGCTGATCATCTCTTTATCATCTTTGACTTCGAAGATAGTCCCGCTGGGAGTGACCGGTTCCTTCTTAATGAATCCAATTTTATCTATTGAAGAATAAAAATAATACAGAGGTTCTTTTTCTATTACGACCTCTTTATCTAAGTCTTTTTCAATCCATTTATCAACATCCTTACGCTGAAACAAACGTATGCGATCACCCGGGTAAATACGGTGAGGATTGGCGATCTGGCTGTTTTCACTCCACATACCAGGCCATTGCCATGGTGAATCAAGAAACTGGTGTGAAAGATCCCAGAGCGTATCTCCTTTCTGGACGGTATAGTAAACACCTGCCTCATGTTCGACTGAAGTTTCGCCTTCCTCAGCATAAGAGCTAACTGAAAAAGCAATAATTGCAGCAAACATGCTTAAGCACACAACCAACCGGAATTTTATATGATAATTCATAAAATGCTCCAATCTTTTTAAAATATATCCGCAATTATTATAAAATAATTAACAACTTGAGAGTCCAAAGTTCTGCCGTCATGCCGGTCCCGGATCGGGGTCCGGGATGACGGATCCGGCATCCAGCTTCTTTATGCTATTGAAATTATTCTGGATTCCGGCTTTCGCCGGAATGACGTCACGAATAAATCAACACCAAGAATATCAATGCTTTAAAAGAACTTTGGACTCTTAAGTAACAATTATGCATGTAATTTGTCAAGATATTCAACAGTAAGGGTTCGGTCAAAAATAAATTGGTGGAATTTGCGCCCAAATTTGCCAATAAAAAAGCCCTTATGCCGAAAGGCATAAGGGCTTTTTATATGATCTATGAAATGAGTGTATCGGGGAATGTATTACATCATTCCGCCCATTCCGCCGCCCATTCCGCCGCCCATTCCACCATGCATACCACCACCACCACCAGCAGTTTTGTCTTCTGGCTTATCAGCAATCATAGCTTCTGTTGTAAGCATTAATGAAGCAACACTACCAGCATTTTGCAGGGCAAAACGAACTACCTTGGTAGGATCTATAACGCCGGCTTCTATCATATCTTCATATTTTTCGGTTTCTGCATTGAAGCCAAAAGCACCTTTGCCTTTCTTTACTTTATCAATCACAACAGACCCCTCGAAACCTGCGTTGTTGGCAATCTGACGAAGCGGTTCTTCAATAGCACGCATAACTACCTTTACACCAAGTTTCTGGTCAGCTTTAACTTTCATCTTATCAAGAACTTCCAGGCAGCGAACGAGTGCAACACCGCCACCAGGCACAATCCCTTCTTCAACAGCAGCACGGGTAGCGTTCAATGCATCTTCAACACGAGCCTTCTTTTCCTTCATCTCGGTCTCAGTTGCAGCACCAACATTAATGACAGCAACTCCACCAATAAGTTTTGCCAGACGTTCCTGGAGCTTTTCTTTGTCATAATCAGATGTGGTCTCGTCGATTTGAGCGCGAATCTGTTTTACACGGCCTTCCAGCGCACTGCGCGCACCGGCACCGTCAACTATAGTGGTATTATCCTTGTCAATGGTAATGCGCTTGGCCTTACCAAGGTCTGCCAGAGTAATGTTTTCCAGTTTAATCCCTATGTCCTCGGAAACAACCTGACCGCCGGTCAAAATCGCTATGTCCTCAAGCATGGCTTTTCTTCTATCGCCAAAACCTGGGGCTTTAACAGCAGCCACATGGAGCGTGCCTCTCAGCTTATTAACAACAAGAGTTGCAAGGGCTTCACCTTCAATATCTTCAGCAATAATTAAAAGTGGTTTACCCATTTTGGCTATCTGCTCAAGAACCGGAAGCAGATCTTTCATGTTGCTGATTTTTTTCTCATTAATGAGTATATAAGGCTCATCAAGTGAGGCAACCATCTTCTCAGGATCGGTCACAAAATATGGAGAAAGATATCCGCGATCAAACTGCATACCTTCAACAACCTCAAGCGTGGTATCCATGGTCTTAGATTCTTCAACGGTGATCACGCCCTCTTTACCAACTTTGTTCATCGCCTCGGCAATAATATTTCCTATGGTTTCGTCATTGTTCGCAGATATGGTGCCGACCTGGGCTATTTCACGCTGTTCTTTGGTCGGCTTGCTAATCCTATGAAGTTCTTTGACAACAACCTCAATGGCTTTGTCAATACCTCGTTTTATAGCCATAGGATTATTTCCGGCTGCAACAAGTTTTTGTCCTTCTTCATAAATGGATCTTGCAAGAACTGTAGCGGTCGTTGTCCCATCGCCAGCCATATCGCTTGTCTTGCTGGCAACCTCTTTTACCATCTGGGCGCCCATGTTTTCAAACCTATCTTCGAGCTCGATCTCTTTGGCCACAGTTACTCCGTCCTTTGTAACCGTGGGAGAACCCCAGGATTTATCAATAACAACATTTCTTCCTTTTGGGCCAAGGGTAACGACAACCGCATCACAAAGAGTTGTCACACCCTTCAGCATAGCTTCACGGGCTTTCATGTTATATTTTATTATTTTAGACATGCTATTCTATCCTCCAATATTTATAATTTAATTATTCGATTATACCAAGAACATCTTCTTCACGTATGATCAGATATTCCTCGCCTTCAATCTTAACTTCAGTTCCGCTATATTTACCGAATAAAATTTTATCGCCCTTTTTTATTTCCAAAGCAATCCTTTTGCCGGCTTCGTCTACTTTGCCAATACCAACAGCTATAACCTCTCCCTCTACAGGTTTTTCCTTGGCTGTATCAGGAATAATGATTCCTCCCTTTGTCGTACTTTCTTCTTCTACACGCTTTACTAAAATTCGGTCTTGTAATGGTCTAAGTTTCATTTTGTAAATTCTCCTTTTTCTTTATAACTAAATTATTTCTATAAAAACCATGAACAATTCAAAATAAGTTAACAACAATTAACTCCTGAAAAAATCAAAACTTGCTTAAATTATTAATAATATATTTATCAGAATGCCCAAATTTGTCAGATAATATATAAAAACAAGGCGGGGGCTTTGCTATTATGAAGTTTTATCAGTAGTTTTGTTTGAACTATCAGTATTTGCAGCTGATTTTTTCTCCTTAGTTTTTTGAGAAGTGCAAGAATCCTTGGATTTGCTTGCATAGTCAGTTACATACCAACCAGTCCCTTTAAGATGAAAACTACTCTGTGAAACGAGTTTTTGAAGCTTTCCTGAACAATGTTTGCATTTAGTTAGAGATTTGTCAGAAAATTTCTGGATTACTTCTTTAATCTCACCACATTTCATACATTCATATTCGTAAATAGGCATCTTAAAAAAAACTCCTGCATTAAATAAATTATTTAATCTTTAATTAAAAGGATTTTGAAAGCCCTTTATAATAAAATCAAACTCAATTTTAATATATTAAGCGCTTTTGGGAGGTTGTCAAGAAGTAACATCATGGTTTTTTCTCTGCTTTCAGGAATTTTGCAAACCATCAAAAGGCATGCGCCATTTATTATAAAATTTTATAACCTCTGTAAGGCCCGAGAATCTAACCGCCTTAAGAATCTCATGTGTTTTTTCATGAACACGGACCTCTTCTGCCAACTTTTCTTCAGGTGAAGCATCAAAGCTTTGGAGAAATTTGCTGAATCTTACTATATGAATTAATTCATGAATGATAATATATAATGTAAACGAAAAAAGTTTCATTTCAGATAATTGCTCAATTATTGCAAGAATAGAATGATCCTGAAGACATATTTTATAAAAATCATAAGTTGAAGATCCAAGGGAAGTATCTCTTCGCTGCCCCTTGTAACGAATGATTTGCGCATAAGGGCCGTGAACTATTTCGGCAGGATTAAGGTCAACAAGAGTCTTAACATCATACCTCCTGTGAAGCCACTGACTGGCTGACATCTTGTAATGGTTGCTGACAAGTTCTTCGGCTATTCCAACGGAGTCGTTTACAATTTTTATCTGATCTGTGTTGAAAGTTTGCAGTTTTTCCATTTTATATAATTGAAAAGTTCTTTAATAAACTTGTGGACAAATAAATATAAAAAAGGTAAAAAAACTTTTGTCGCAAAAAATTAAATATGATTAGACATAAAGAATGGAGGTGATTTGTTGGGTAGTGTCGTAAAAAAACGAAGAAAAAAAATGAGGAGACATAAACACAGAAAGCTTTTGGCGCGCACACGCCACCAGAGAAGGAAAGGCAAATAATGGGTATATGTACTCTGAGACCTTTGCAAAACGCCCCCTTTTGCCCAATTTCGGCGTCAGGCTCAAATTTTAAGCCTCGAAATACTCAATGTATTCCTGCATTTAAAATTTTCGCCTTCCTTGAACTTGAACAAAATTGAACAT
>VMSQ01000088.1 GCA_013792055.1 Desulfobacteraceae bacterium | reverse complement strand
TGGGGTGCAAATAAGCTGTTATCATCTGTATCATTTATCTCGAATTTGGCCATACTTAAATGACCTACAGTAGAAGCTCTGATTGTGTTTTGATAAGGTGGTGCAAAATGCGCCAGATCGCCTATCTCATCTTTAATTTTATTTTGATAATTTTTGACAGCGTCACCAACAAACAGGCATGGTTCATTTATATCGCAAACAGCCTCGACAGGAGTTATAGCCTGTTCCCTAACTTCCTTTTTAAAATGTCCGTTTTTAAATCTGTACCGTGAAAAATACACCTCCCCTTTACGAGCATCTAATAGCGGACTAACGAGATATGAAGAAAAGCAGCACTGCATGGCAAGCGAATCAAGGCTTGAAACACCCACAATAGGCTTGCCGGATGCCATGGCAAAACCCTTTATCGAACTAATACCTATTCGCAAGCCGGTAAAGCTCCCTGGCCCTCTCGTTACTGCAAATCCATCCAGCTCGGATACAGTTAACCCTGACATGTTTAATACTGTATCTATCATTTCCATTAAATGTCTTGAATGTGTTTGTTTGATAGACAGGGTAATTTCGGCTATAATTAATTCTTTCTCAACAATGGCAACGCTACAACTTTTTGTAGCTGTGTCTACGGCGAGTATTCTCATAGTTTATCGCATAAAGCACGGTTAAATTCTATATCTTTTACTGCAACATTATAGCTCTAAAAATCAGCTAAACATGAGCTTCAGGTATGATACATTCAAAATCCCCTTTTTAGCGGGATTTGAGCGCATATCGTAAACCGTGAACTGTGAACCGTGAACCATTTTACTTAACTTTCCTTTTTCCTATCTTTGCTCCGCTGCTCTTAAGCTTCAATCCCTCAATTGCGATTTGCAGTACTTCATCCATATGTTTTACAGGAATGAATTTGATTTTCCGCTTTAGATTTGAAGGAAACTCCACAAGATCCTTTTTATTCTTTTCAGGAATTACTACAGTATAAATTCCAGCTCTCAATGCCCCCAAAGCCTTTTCTTTCAAGCCTCCTATCGGAAGGACTCTTCCTCTAAGGGTAATTTCCCCAGTCATAGCAATGTCTTTGCTGACCGGCTTATTAGTCAGAGCAGAAATGAGAGCAGTAGCCATAACAATTCCCGCAGAAGGACCATCTTTTGGTATCGCACCGGCCGGGACATGTATGTGCACATCAAATTTTTCCAAAAAATTCTCTTTTATTCCAAAAGAAGAAAGGTTTGCTCTGGCATAACTTACAGCCGCGCGGGCAGATTCCTGCATTACCTCTCCGAGCTGTCCAGTAATAATTAAGTCACCCTTGCCTTGTATTAAAGATGCTTCCACATACAGAACCTCACCACCAACTTGAGTCCAGGCAAGCCCGATCGACAGTCCGACCTGACTTTCCTGCCGATCCATCTCAGGATAATATTTTGGTACACCCAGATATTTCTGCAGATTGGCCATTGTAATATTAAAAGGACCTTTTTCTTTTTCAGCTATCTTACGCGCCACCTTGCGACATATCGCCCCAATCTCACGTTCAAGGTTTCTTAAACCTGCCTCGGAGGTGTATTCGTTTATAATCTGAAGCAATGCATTTGAGCTGATGGAAATATTCTTCGGCTTTAAGCCGTTTTCCTTAACCTGACGCTGGAAAAGATGCGTCTCAGCAATAACCTTCTTTTCCTCCTCAGTGTATCCTGAAAGATTAATAACCTCCATTCTGTCAAGAAGTGCTGAAGGAATTGTATCTGTCGAATTGGCAGTAAGTATGAACATGACCTTAGAAAGATCAAAAGGTAAGTTCAGGTAGTGATCACTAAAAGCAAAATTCTGTTCCGGATCAAGAGCCTCTAATAGGGCAGAAGAAGGATCGCCTCGAAAATCAGAGCCTACTTTGTCAATCTCATCCATAATAAAAACAGGGTTGTTTGTTCCGCACTGCTTTAAACTTTGTAATATACGTCCTGGCATGGATCCTATATATGTACGACGATGCCCCCTGATCTCAGCTTCATCTCGAATTCCACCTAAAGAAATACGGACAAATTTACGCTTCATCGCATTGGCAATAGCTCTCCCCAGCGAAGTCTTCCCAACGCCAGGAGGCCCGACAAAGCATAGGATAGGACCTTTCATCTTTGAATTCAGCCTGCGAACGCTCAAATATTCAAGTATCCGATCTTTTACCTTGTTCAGGGCATAGTGATCCCTATCCAATATTGTTTTAGCATCCAATATATCGATCACATCTTTGGTTTTTTTGTCCCAGGGCAGATCAACCAGCCAGTCTAGATAAGTCCGTACAACTGAAGCTTCAGCAGAATCAGGATGCATCTGTTCCAGGCGCTTTAACTGCTTTGCAGCCTCTTTTCCAGCCTCCTTGGACATTCTGGCGCTCTTGATCCTTTTCTTGTAATCATCTATCTCTTCAGCTTTTTCATCATGCTCACCCAGTTCCTTGTGGATAGCCCTAACCTGCTCTCTTAAAAAATAATCGCGCTGGCTCTTAGAAATTTCATCCTTGACATCAGATTGAATCTTTGCCTGTATCACCGAAAGTTCAACTTCACGTGAAAGCAGTTCGTTAACTTGTTTAAGACGTTCTACAGGATCTACAAGTTCAAGCAAAACCTGTGACTCCTCAATTTTCAGTCTAAGATTCGATGATACAAGATCTGCCAGCTTTCCTGGATCATCTATGCTTCTCAGAATAGTGCCGACATCGCCGCTTAATTCTCCTCGAAGAGCCAGAATCTTCTCTGAATGCTCTCGTACATTCCTCATCAGAGCTTCAATCTCCAGATTGACCGCTTCAGTCGTTTGTTCTTTAATAATTTCAATCTTTACGCGATAATAAGACTTGTTCCTGAGATATGTCACAATTTTTGCCTTGGCGACACCTTGCACAAGAGCCTTAGCACTGCCGTCAGGCAGTTTCAACATCCGCAGAATCCGACCAACTGTTCCAATCGTGTAAATTTCATCCTTTTTAGGGTTCTCAACGCTCGAATCCTTTTGCGTAACCAACAATAAATAGCTGTCTTTTATTACGGCCGCTTCCACCGCTCGCACTGATTTCTCCCGACCAACGAAAAGAGGAAGAAGCATTCCTGTAAAAATCACAACGTCCCGTATAGGCATTAAAGGAAGAGTTCTGGGTATTTTTATATCCCTTTCATCTTCTTCAATAATACTTATCAAATCATCCTTGTCTGTTTCACCCATTGTTTCACCTGTTTGAACTTAGTTTGCTTCGATCACAACTGGTCGAGTGGTTCAAGGACCCTTAAAACTCGACGAGTCAATTATTTTTCCACTCAACTATTTAACGATGAGACCTTTGCATAACTGCCATTTTTCCGTGATGCAGCGTCAGGCTTCAGATTTTGGCACGCAGTGAAGCTTTAGCGCTATCCTCAAAATACTCAATGTATTCCTGCGGTTAAAAT
>VMSQ01000019.1 GCA_013792055.1 Desulfobacteraceae bacterium | reverse complement strand
TGCGGATTCCGGCGAAAACTGCCACCTATTCCGGAAATAACTTTACCACTTATACCTTCATCCAATTCCCTTGTTGACAGCAATACCAAAGTGGCAGGTTTGCGTCAATTATTTGTGTAAATTTTTCTTACAGAATCTCCTTTCAGTTCTATTCTATGAGCATTATGAATAATACGATCACAGATGGCATCTGCTATAGTAGGATTACCTATGACTTCATGCCAGTTAGTTGCGGGCAGTTGAGATACAAAGACCGATGATTTTCGTCCGTGTCGATCCTCAAGGATTTCCAGTAAAGTGAGACGACTCTGCGCATCAAGGGGCTCAAGCCCAAAATCATCCAGAATGATAACATCCAGTTTCTGTATTTTAGTAAGCTCTTTGAGATAACTTCCATCTGCCTTGGATAATTTTAGATGGGCAAACAGCTTTGAACATGGATAGTACCCCACCTTGAATCCGTACATGCAGGCCTGATGGCCCAGGGCGGAAGCGATGAAACTCTTTCCCGCTCCCGTTGGGCCTGTCAGAATACAGTCTTGGTGTGATTCTATCCACTGGCAGTTAGAAAGTCGGAGCAGCTGGTTTTTATCAATGTTCCTGTTCAAACCAAAATCGATCTCTTCGAAAGAGGCCTTGTAACGGAATCTTGCACCTTTTAAAAGTTGTGTGAGTTTGCGATTATGCCGGGCATCCCACTCTGCATCCACTAAATGTGAGACGAGTTCATCGGCTGCAAACTGGTTTTTGACACCCGTTTCCATGGTGTTTGTAAATGCCCTTGCCATACCGTAAAACTTCATCTGTTCAAGTTTCTGCAAGGTAGCCTGATTGTTATTCATTGAATCCTCCTCCTTCTTTATTGATAGTATTGGCTTCCCCGGATGTTTTCATGGGAAGAAACCGTCAGTTCCCTTGATTCAGCCAGTGGTTCTTCTTCCAGACCTCTATCGAGGATGTTTTTAATGCGTTTATAGGAATAAAAACCGAAGCCAAGCGCGCGGGCACATGCCTTGTTCAGTCTGTCGGGTCCATGCTTTTTTACAAGATTAAGTATGCCCATGCAGGTCTTGAATGCCTGCTCCGGATGCTTTCTACTTTTGAGAACCACCTGGATTATTTCAGCAACATCATCTCCAATGGCTTGTGCCCATTTGAGAAAGCGTTCAGGACTCCACTGAGCGTAATATCTGTGACTGGCCGGCATGTGGCTGTGTAGTGTAGTATAACCGTTGGGACTACGATCCCTTTTGTGCTGTACTATCCTTATGTTATCGTAATATATCGCCACATTTCTGTCATCATAGACGACTCGCATACGTTCCCCTTTGAGCTGCCATGGCACGCTGTAATAATGCCTGTCTTCACGCAATTCGACATGGTAGTTGAACTGTACCGTGAGTTCCCTGCACTGTTTGATGGGATACCGCTCCTTTGGCAGGGGCTTGAGAACCGGCTTTTCAATATTATCAAAGAGCTCTCTTCTGGAGGTTTTCAAACGCTGAAACGGTGTATTGTTATGCTGTTCCAGAAGGTCCCATATGGCCTCGTTGAGTTCCTCCAGAAAGTAAAATATCCTGCTCCTTAGCGGCGCATATATCCTCTGGTAGACAAGATTTACGGCATTTTCTACAAGGGCCTTGTCCTGAGGACGTCGAACACGTGCGGGAAGGATAACCGTTTGATAGTACTCAGCAAAGTCGTCAAACATAACGTTGATCCCAGGCTCATATCTGTTGCTGCAGGTTACACCGGATTTAAGATTGTCAGGAACAATAGCCTGAGTGACACCACCACAGTATATGAATGCACGTTCATTGGATCGAATCCAGTCTTCCGACTTCTGGGTCAACGATGCCTCCGCATAGGTCAACTGACTGGCCCCCAGAATGGCCACAAAGACCTCTACCGGTTGTTCTTTGCCGGTTTTACGATCCACGATCACCAGCCTGTCACCTGCATAATCGACAAACATCTTGTCACCGGCCTTGTGCTCAATATGCATTGTTACCCTGGATGCATTCCGCCATACCTGGAAGTGATAACAGAACTGTGAATAACTGTAACAGTCGGGATGTTCCTTCTGATACTCATTCCACAAGGTCATCAGGGTTACACCGGTCCTTTTGAGCTCTGTCACAAAATGTGGAAACAGCTTTGAGAGCTTCTCATATTTTGAGCATCTTTTGTTCCTTTGTTTTTCAAATAGCGCAAGGAACTCGCTGTCAGGCATGCTTTTAATCTTTTCATAGGCAAGGCCGCTTGCTTTGAAGTCCTTGATGTATTGTGCAACTACAGGCCTGGAAATCTTAAGTGCCCGGGCTATCTTCCTTTCACTCATGCTGGTGGTTTCTTTGAAACGTATAATCTCTCGAATCTTTTTCATATTAATCCTCTTCCGTGCCATTTATATCTCCTCTCTTGAATTATTGTTTCAGAGGAGATATTATTTAATGTTGAAGGGAAAAGGATGAATATTAATTACTTTTGGTATTCTGGAAATGACCTGAAAAGTGGTAAGGTTATTTCCGGAATGGGTGGCAGGTTTAGGCCGGAATCAGTGGCAGGTTTGAACCGGAATGGGTGGCAGGTTTAGGCCGGAATCTACAAAAATATAGCCATGAAGCAGAAACGTTATTATGAGCCTGTTATAGATATGGTTCCAGGAGTTCAGTGCCAGGTAGATCCCGGAGAAATAAAAAATGTGCCTGTTGGTGACAAATTTATCACTGTCTATTTTGTAGTATTTG
>VMSQ01000290.1 GCA_013792055.1 Desulfobacteraceae bacterium | reverse complement strand
GAACATATTTTGCTTTTTAAAAAAACTATCTAATACCTGCCCCTTAAAGCTTTTGCTGCATAGAGGGGGGCGAGACTTGAGTTAGTAAATAATAAACCCTTATGTTATGCATTATTTTATGATTTGTTCATGAGAAATGCGGGTTAAGTTTTCGCCGCAAAAGATCAAGAGCTGTAATTGCAAAAATCCTTTTATTTCTTAATCTTTGATTGAATTGAAAATTAAAACGATAGGCCTCAACAGCCTCTGGTGTTGCAATACCTATACAGACTGTTCCAACCGGCTTTTCATGAGTTCCTCCACCAGGCCCGGCAATACCGCTTGTTGATATTCCAAAAGTTGCGCCGGCAACACGCCGCGCACCATCCGCCATCTGTTTTACAGTCTCTTCATGCACAGCCCCGCATTCCTTTAAGGTAGCCTCTGACACGCCAAGAACTTTGATCTTTGCTTTATTTGAATATGCAACACCGGAAAAGAGAAAATAATCAGAACTGCCCGGCACATTGGTTAGCAAATGAGAGATAAGGCCGCCGGTACAGCTTTCGGCGACCGCTATTGTAGCCTTTTCCCTGCGGAAAAGACCGCCCACTACAGCTTCCATAGATTCACCGTCAGCAGAAAATGCAAATTCGCCGATTTTATTCAACACAAATTCCGAAGCATTTTCCAGAAGAATATTTGCTCTTTCTTTATCCTTTTCTCGAATATAGAGTTTAACATAAATTATAGGGAACTTTGCGCGCAGTCCCAGCTTGATCCCCGGAAACTTCTCTGTCAAACCGGCCAGCCTTTCGTTTACAGAAGCCTCGGCCAAACCAAATGTTGATATGGTCTTTACAAGGTTAAAACTTCTTTCTCCCTTCTGAAGCTTATCTATCCAGGGCAGCACCCCGTCTGAAAGCATTTTGCGCATTTCAGAAGGAACGCCGGGAAGAAAGAAAAAAATGCACCTTCCGATTCTAAGCACAAAGCCAGGAGCTGTTCCAACAGAATTAACAAGACACTCAGAACCCTTTGGCAGAATGGCCTGTTTCTTATTTGAAGCAATAACGTCTCTCCCCTGTGTTTTAAGAAAATCTTCAATATAAGACATTGCCTCTTGGTCAAACACAAGCTCAACACCTGCCGCCCTTGCGGCAGCCTCTGCTGTAATATCATCTATTGTAGGACCAAGTCCACCTGTAACTACCGACAGATCTGCGCGCGTGCTTATCTCTTTCAGAATAGAAGCAAGAGCTTCAACATCATCGCCCACACAGCCGTGCCGTACAACCTCCATACCTGCCTCTTCCAGTTTTTGGGCAATATGGGCGGAATTGCTGTCAATTACAGCTCCTGTAAGTATTTCATCACCTGTGGCAAGAATTTCTGATAACATAATTAGTAATGGTTCACGGTTCACGGTTTCCAGTTTTTTAGGGATAATCTCCATATTTTTAGAATCATCAAATATTATTTTATGTTTTCATTGACATTACCATAAAACAAAAGCGCGTCTTCGCATATCCAGTCTTGTAACGCCCTCTTCTTCCGCCATTTTCAATGCTTTTTTGAAATCTTCTGTTGAAAGCGACTCGGAAAGCTCTTTTACTTCATAGGCTCTGCCGCATGGCCTGTACTGGGGCATTATGTTTACATAGGTGTTTTTCGAGATTTTATTTGCTATAAATCTCATTATATAGCGCGTTCCTGCAAGGTCGCCGGGAAGAACAAGGTGTCTTATCAAAAGCCCCCTCCTTGCAATGCCTGATTCATCTATAACAAGGTCTCCAACCTGCCTGTGCATCTCGATTATTGCCTTGCGGGCAATCTCAGGATAATTTTCTGCATTGCAGGTAAGCCCGGCAATTTCAGGGTCCCAGAATTTAAAATCAGGCATATATATATCGATCACACCTTCAAGCAGTTTTAAAGTATCTACCCTGTCGTATCCGCTTGTATTATAGACCAAAGGGACATTCAAGCCTTCATCGACAGCAATCTCAACAGCAGAGAGTATTTGAGGCACAACATGGGAGGGAGTAACAAAATTGATATTGTGGCAGCCCAAATCTTGAAGATTAATCATCATGCCGGCTATCTGCCTGTCTGTCACCTCCTCGCCTTCACCCTCATGGCTGATGTCGTAATTCTGACAAAAAATGCAAAGCAAATTACAAAAAGTAAAAAATATTGTGCCGGAGCCGTTTTTGCCGACAAGGGGTGCTTCTTCTCCATAATGCTGATGATAGCTTGATACTAAAGCTTTCTCACCTGTCCTGCATACGCCAAGTTCGCCGGAAAGGCGGTCAACCGCACACTTTCTGGGGCACAGAACACAGGCCTTCATTATTTCACGTGCCTTTTTTATCTTCTTTTTAAGCAACCCCTTTTTATGAGTTTCAAGATAAAGAGGTTCAAAGGAAGGCATTGCCTAAGTATCTCCTTTTTTTAGTAGTCAGTAGTCAGAGATCAGAGATCAGAGATCGGACGTCAGGTGTCGGCCAAATTGAACGCCTCAAAATTTCTACAACATATTGATATTCCTGCGACTTTAGTCGAGTCGTAAGGGACTTTGAACCACTCGACTACTCGACTACTCGACTACTCGACCAATTGTGAGCGAAGCGAACTAAGTTCAATTATACGGTGCAATCTTTTTGGCGATGGGATATCTCCTCCCATAACCAAATGCCTTTGATGTAACCTTAAGGCCCGGAGCTGCCTGATGCCTCTTGTACTCATTTCTGTCAATCCTTGAAATAACATCCTTCACAAGCTTCCTGTCAAATCCCATATCAGCAAGCTCTTCAACACTTTTAAAGTCTTCTATGTATCCCTTTAAAATGGAATCAAGTATTTCATAAGACGGCAGGTCATCCTGGTCAAACTGGCCCGGCTTGAGCTCCGCAGAAGGCGCTTTTTCTATTATTTTTTTTGGAATATATTCTTTATCAGTATTTATATAGCGGGCAAGTTCATAGACCAGTGTCTTTGGAACATCCGAAATTACTGCAAGCCCTCCGCTCATGTCACCGTAGAGAGTACAATAGCCCACTGCCATCTCCGACTTGTTTCCCGTGGAAAGAAGAAGCGAGCCGTGCCTGTTTGACAGAGCCATGAGAATGGTACCCCTGATTCGAGCCTGTATATTCTGCTCTGTAATGCCCGGCTCTCTCTCATTGAAAGAAGGTGAAAGAAACTTCAAAAATTCTTTAAAAATACCGTCTATTGGAATCTGCAATAGCTCTATCCCGATGTTTTCCGCCAGTTCCTTTGTATCTTCAAAATTTTCTCTTGAAGTATACTGTGACGGCATAAATGCAGCCATTACATTCTCGCTTCCCAGAGCCATAACAGCGATATATGCAGTCAAAGCAGAATCAATCCCGCCGCTCAACCCTACAACTGCCCTTGAAAAGCCACACTTCTTTACATAGTCCCTGGTCCCCATAATCAGAGCTTTCAGGAGAGATTCCGTCTCTGAATCCGAAACAGGATGCATGTCACCTGATGGTTCAGAATCTTTTAAATCACAAACTACTAAATCTTCCTCAAAATCATGCCCCCTTGCAATTAATTTTCCGCTTTGATCATAAACAGTACTAATTCCATCAAAAATAAAGCTGTCGTTTCCACCAACCTGGTTGGAATATACTACAGGGACCTTGTATTTACCGGCAACAGCACCAAGCATCTTCCGCCTGAGCTCTCTCTTGCCGGCATGAAAAACTGAAGCAGATATGTTTATTAAAAGATCTGCACCATTTTCTATAATCAGCGCTACAGGATCTATATGATATATTCTTTTCCTGAAAAAGTCTTTGTCGTTCCAGACATCTTCACAGATAGTCAGCCCTATCCTGCGTCCTTTGTACGGAAAAGCCTCGAATGACCGGCCTGGTTCAAAATACCTTCTTTCATCAAAAACATCATAGGTCGGAAGAAGTCTTTTATATGCCTTATGCAGTATTTCGCCGTCTTCAAACAGGGCAGCGGCATTGTAAAGCGGCTTGCCTTCATCATTCGGATTTTTGTCAACAAATCCACAGACAACTCCTATTCCATGTATTGAGCCAACAAGTTTCTCCAGACAGGCAAGATTGGCATCTATGAAGTCCTTTTTCTCAAGAAGATCGCGGGGCGGATATCCTGTAATAACAAGTTCAGAAAAAACCACGAGATCACATGAAAGGTCTTTTGCCTTATTGGTAAAATAAACTATTCTGTCAAAATTATGCTTAAAATCACCAATTACTGTATTTACCTGTGCTATAGCTATTTTCATGGCAAATTATCTTTTATTATATCTTAGCTCCTTGCAAGAAGTTTTTTATCATTTCTTTGATATAATCTAATTGCTCAGGTTCTGCCCATACAATTTCCGGATCAGCCTTAAACCATGTCATCTGGCGCTTTGCATATCTTCTGGTATCACGTTTCAATGTACGGACAGTCTCCTCCCATGTAATACGGCCTTTAATAAAATCAATCATGTGGCGATAACCTATAGACTGCATGGATTTGAGGTCTTCAGAATAACCCCTGTTGAGCAGCATTTTCACTTCATCAACAAGTCCCGCCGCTATCATTGCATCAACTCTTTGATTAATACGTTCATACAGGGTTTCCCGTTCAATATGAAGGCCGATTTTTAAAACATTAAAGCGCCTGTTTTCAAACCCGTGATCTTTGCTGTATTGCGAAATAGCCATGCCGGTTGCTTCATATACCTCAAGAGCTCTTATTATCCTGTATGTATCATTCGGATGTATCCTTTCCGCTGCCTCCTGATCACATTTGCTTAATTTCTCATAAAGAAATCCGGGGCCGTGAAGCAATTCCGCTTCTTTTAAACGCTTTCGGATATCCGTATCTGCCGGCCCTGCATGGGACAGGCCATGTACAAGAGCTTTAATATAAAGACCGGTGCCCCCGACAACAAATGGAACAATACCCACAGCATGCAGATTCATTATCATCTCGCCGGCCATCTTCGCAAAACCGGCAGCATCAAAAGGGTCATCAGGGTCAACAATATCTATCAAGTGGTGAGGGACTTGCGCCTGCTCATTACGAGTCGGCTTGGCTGTACCTATATCCATATATCTGTATATCTGCATTGAATCAGCGCCGATAATCTCTCCATGAAAATCCAATGCAAGTTCAATTGAAACAGCGGTCTTGCCCAAACCGGTTGGGCCGCAGATTACAATAATATTTGGTTTAGCTTCAGTATTCATATTTTAAGCAGACATCAGAAATCGGGCAAAAAGGAACGTTTTGAAACTGCCTCAATTGTTACTTCCATATCATATATATGCATGTCCTTAAAAGATATTAACAGCCAAACCAATATCCATGTATTTTTAATTAGTTCTCGGCTAAAATTGCTTCAACTCAACCATAGGCAAAGCTGTAATTTGAAGATAGGATATAATACGCGCAATAGATATCGAAAAATTTTGTTAGAAAGTCAGGTTAAACACAAACGTAATTTAATCGTCTAGTTACCTTTGAATAAAGGATTAATAACCAATGAAAAAAGACGGCATTTTAATATGAGTTACTCCGCTGGCAGTTATTGTGTAAAATCTTTTAAAATATAAAAAAGTAAAAAGCCAATTCGATAAATTTAATTCACAATTCAAGCTTTGGCAGCATTAATCCTTCAGCCTGTGAAGGTCCAACACAAGAGTCGGCGTTACTACGATGATCGTAGAAAAAATGCGATGCGCTATTCACTCTCCGAGAGACCCATTCGGATTGCCGGGGAAAGAGCGGTTCAGATACTCTCTGCTTATGGTAATGTGACGTGATCCTGCCTCGAATTCAAGTGGATTCATGAGTGGAAATGCCTGAACCGCACCACGGAAGAGCCGGCGGCGAATGCTCTTGAATAACCACGATGCCGCTGACTTCATCACCATAACCGCAGGCCGTCAGCCAGAGCTGTCGAAACAAAGAAGGCGATACTCAAAGGATATAATTAAATTTTTGCTGAACACGCCTTTATCCTGCAGTATTGAGTGGCGTTTTATAAACGGTACTTACGGCTTTTGAAAAACCTAAACTTGCTAATATACCAAAGACGATGGAATATCTAATGTTTTTTTTCGGATTTGAGGTGTACCTTGATCTGCACTTGAACATCCGGCCATCTTTTGTCTACCGGTTGTATGTCGGAAGGTGCTATTATTTTGCAGAAAAGGATGGCGTCCTCCCTGATACCCTCCATGTATATAGGAGTGGTCATCAATCTGATTTCACCTTTTTTCCCCACACCGGTCGGAGACAGGACCTTGACCTTTTCCGGCCAGACATTGACGGATATAAGTTCTATACCCTGGGGAAGTTTGCCTACCATCTGAGGTTTGACAATTAATTCTTTATGCAAAATTTCTTCCAGTGCAATAGATAAACTTAAAGGCTCCATCTCCATAATTCGAACCCTTTTGGGCAGTCGAATATTCTCCTCATTTACGGCAAGGGTTTGCTTGCCTGACATGGCTTTGGACAGATCGATCTTAACGCTCAACCGGGAAGCTCCCAAAACATCGAGATCCGAGTTGGGACCAGCCAATCGCAGCTTAATTTCTACTGGCTTGTTACCGACAAGAACAAGGTTTTGAGGAACCGTCGTATATTCAATCGGTATGACAAAACTTCTTTCAGATATTCGGGCGTGAGATGTAGCCAGAGCCACCCAAAAAATGAAAGCCAGCAAGATACTCAGGCTGACCTCGGAAGGTATTTTCCATTTAAACTGTTGAAGGGATGTCTTCGGCAGATAGGAAGACGTCTTTCCCCAATGAGATTCTATCCTTGAACAGAGATCATTCTTGTCACAGGCTCTGTTTATTTTGCCTCTTAAAAAGGTCGTAACGGCACCTCTTTCCTCCGATACCGCTACCACGAAGGCATCGGTCACTTCAGAAAGGCCCATGGCCGCATGATGGCGCGTTCCGAACTCTCTCGAAAGTGTGTCGGTTTTCGAGTTCGGCAGGCGTACACCAAACCGCGCAAATCGTCCGTTTTCGACAATCAGGGCGCCGTCATGCCCGGGCGAGTTCGGATCAAAAATGCTCATAATCAGTGGAATACTGGGCTCCGAATCCAGTGAAAAGCCTCCCTTCAACCACTGTGTAACATGTTCTTTGCCCGGAAACACCAAAATGCCCCCCCGCCTTTGTTGCGCTAAGCCAAAGACGGCCTCGCTGATTAACATGGACAGAGCTGACTCTGTGTTGCCCGTTTCGCTTCTTCTGAGGGACACGGCCCTTTCAAAAACTTTTCGAATTTCAGGCTGGAAAATAACAACGATTCCCAATACGGCAACCTGGCTCAGGTTCGAATAGATCCAGCTTATCCCTTCAAGCTCGAGAAGGCTGGCAATCACAAAAATCGTCACTGCAATTAAAATCCCTAACAGGATCCTCCAGGTTCCCAGCCGGCGGAAGGTACGGTAGATCAAAAATATCAACGATGCCATAAGGAAAACATCCAACGCCGTCTTCCAACTCATAATTTCTTTCAGAACGGTTATCAATAGAAGGAGCTCGTCCAAGTTTTTCCTTTCAGGCGGCATTTAAGTGACGCCCTTTAGTCCATTATAGAAACCCTTGCTTAGTTTCTATAATGGACTAACCCGCATTTCTCATGAACAACTCATAAAATAATGCGTAACATAATTGTATTATTGAAAGTTATTACTATTTTTGCTTTACAGGCTGTTTAACAATCGATCACCAGCTTATATGGAGATTTAATAATGTCAGATGGTGTGAGAATCCCAATGAATGAGCCCTCATTCATTACGACCAGAAATGAATTGTCTATGAGGCGCTTCTCAACAGAGTCAATTCCAGCATAAGCATCTGCAGTTTTTGAACATGACGCTTTATTTTCATAATACCTGATCAAGTTATAAACTCGTAAAAAGCAAATTTTGTTCGCTTTGTGAGTATTTTGAGCAACAAAGGATAAATTCTTGTAAACAAGCTGTCTCTATGATATTTTACAACTACAGGAGACGGCTTTATGAGAAAAATATCACAGATTTGGTTTAATATCCAGTGAAACAGGTAATCATCTTATTTATTATTGTTTTTTTTTCTGCATGTTCTTTTTTTACGGAAAGAATTGTTGAGGAGCCTCCTGAATTATTAGACACGGCCGCTATAACTGAAGTTAATAATCTTCTTTCAAATATCAGACTTAAAAACAGAGACCTTAAAACATTTAAAGGTATCGGTAAAATAACATTTTTGGAAGAAGATAAAAAAAGCATTACTTCAAGCATTGCATGGGTTGGGTCCGGCCATGACATGATACGAATAGCCATTTTGAACATTTCAGGCCAACCTTTATTAAGCCTCGCAAATGACGGGCAATGGTTTTATTTTTTATCCCATACTGATAATGGCTTTTACAAGAAACGCTCTTCATATTCCAACCTGAAAAAAGTAATTCAACTACCTATAAAACCTGTTGAAATGGTATCATTCCTCGCCGGTCGTATTCCTCTTTGTGAATATAATACCGCTGATATTATAAGTAATAAAGAGGAGGGATATGTAATTGTTTTAAAAAAAAAGGGAAATGTGATTCAAAAAATTTATCTTAATGAAGATAAAAAAAATGTCCAAAAAGTTGAGATGTTTGAGGCAAAGGGAAACTTGTTGTATTCTATAGAAATTGATGGGTCGCAAAAGATAAATGAATATCGCGTTCCTATGCGGATAATTGCGGCAAATGATAATGGGAATAAATTTAAAATCGATATTCACAAATACTGGGTAGATGTTTCAGTTGATCCATCGATGTTTGTTCTTACACAGCAATTGGAAGATTGAAGATTGAAGATTGAAGATTTATGGAATCGCTCCTGCCCGCCATCGGCTTCGCCTTCAGGCGAGGCGGGCGGGTCGCTCTACCATTTTAAATGAATTATTCTGGAGCTTACTTCGGGGAATTTAACCCAATAACTCATGTCTGTCTGCGTGCGAACACGCACAGGCAGAAAAATCTGTGTAATCTGTGGATTAAAATTGACAGGATTCCTT
>VMSQ01000321.1 GCA_013792055.1 Desulfobacteraceae bacterium | reverse complement strand
CATTCTTATAAGCAGTTTGCACATTCCACAGGTCTACGGCGCGTTGGGCATTTAGCCAGAACTCTGGTGTATTGCCGAATAATCGGGACAGTCGCAATGCCATAGCAGGGGTAATTGCTCGATGCTCACGTAAAAGCTCGTTTACGGTTTGGCGCGATACACCCAGCCCCTCAGCGAGCTTTTTTGTAGTCAGCCCGTAATCGGGCATAAAATCCTCACGGAGCATCTCTCCAGGGTGGGTGGGCTGTATTTTGCGTGCTTTAGTATTTATGATACTCATAAATTACCTCTCATGATAATCTGAGACATTTGAAAAACGCCCCCTTTTGCCCAATTAGCGCTATAAAGCTTCACTAAAGTGTCAGCGTCAGGCTCAAATTTTGGCACGCAGTGAAGCTTTAGCGCTATCCTCGAAATATTCAATATATTCCTCCGGTTAAAATTTTCGCCTTCCTTGAACTTGAACAAAATTGAACATTTTTCAAAGGTCTCAATCTGTAATTTCGACATTATATGCGTCGCCGTCGACGAAAGAAAAGCAGATTCGCCATTGATCATTTATGGAAATCGAGCGTTGCCCTGCTCGTTTACCTATCAAGGCATGGAGACGATTGCTTGGAGGAACCTTCAGGTCATCGAGACATGTGGCAAGATCGATGTATTCCAGGCGGCGCATGGCTCTTCTTAGTAGATCAGGCTGAAGCCGTTTTGACTTGCCCGTTGCGAAGAAATCCCGTGTGTGTTTGTCCGCGAAAGTCTTAATCACGCTAAATTGATAACGTTTCACGTGACGCTTGTCAAGATTTATATTCCGGCAAAATAGAGCCCTCAATTTCAGATCAAGGCTGTTTTGGCGAAAAAGCTAAACAGAAGGCTATTGCCAAAAGGAACATTTCGATTTAAAATAGATATAATGTGTATCTTGATTCTAGCCCCACGCTATTGTCCGGGCAGGAGCAACCAGTAGCAAAATAGTTCTTTAATGCACCTTAGGCGAAAGACTTTAGCTTGACCGCAGGAGGGAGTGGAAGGTTTTATTGATGAATGATATAGAAAAATACTTTACTGACAATACAGGAAATCTTATTCATAAATGGAAACATTATTTTGATATCTATGATAGACACTTCAGAAAATATAGAAATAAAGACGTACATGTTTTGGAAATGGGTGTATCTCATGGAGGCTCTCTCCATATGTGGAAGAACTATTTCGGCGCTAATGCCAAGATTTATGGTGTAGACATCAATCCTAACTGTAAAGACTTAGAGGATGATGATCAACGGATTAAGATTTTCATTGGCTCCCAGGAAGATAGGCGGTTTTTAAGGAGTTTAAGGAATGCTATGCCTAAATTAGATATTCTTATAGATGATGGCGGGCACACAATGAAGCAACAGATTGCTACATTTGAAGAACTTTATAGCCATATAGATGTTAATGGAATATACCTTTGTGAAGATTTACACACTTCTTATTGGAACAATTTTGGGGGAGGATACAAACGCAAAGGCTCGTTTATTGAATATAGTAAAAATTTTATCGACTATATAAATGCTTGGCATTCTAAGACGAAAAAATTGGTAGTTACAGATTTTACTAGAACCACAGAATCTCTACATTATTATGATGGTATCTTAGTTGTTGAGAAAAAACCTATTAAAAAACCATATGATTTAATGACAGGGAATCCATCTATTCAAGGGTTTAAACCACCAAGCTCTGTTACAAAAAAAATAGTTCGTGCATTAAATAAAATTCGAGGCCTAACACAGCGATAGAATTTTTAAGATTTCTGCCAATCTAATTTCCCGAAGACCGCTTGGTAATATATTTTTTCTGTTATACGAGGTATGATTGAATATATACAATAAAAGCCATGACGTATCAGTATTGATTTATAACATTGTATGTCCTGCCAAATACCGCAGGTTAGTATTTGGAGAGGAAGTGAAGAATGTTTTTTAATGATATCTCAGTATTATACTTTAACACCTTTTTGTCATTTTTTTTATGTCTGGCATTAACACCGGTTGTCAGGCTTATTGCGATTAAAAAAGGGTGGATTGCTTATCCCACAAAAGATCGCTGGCATAAGAAACCCACTGCTCTTTTGGGTGGTGTCGCCATATACCTTGGTATAGCTATACCGCTTTTTTTTATTGCAGATTTTTCCTCAATTCTGCCCTACATTATAAGAACATCCGATCATACAGCTTTGCCTTCAATAGGTGCGGTCATTTGGATAGGAGTGACTCTTCTTTTTTTTCTTGGATTAATGGATGATTTTATACATATTAAGCCACATACAAAACTGGTGGGACAGATACTTGTTGCATCGATGGCTGCTTTTTTAGGATTTCGTCTTCAATGGTCATCATCCCTTACTGTGGACACTATTTTAACCATCTTTTGGATCGTTGGTATAATAAATGCTTTTAATCTGATTGATAATATGGACGGCCTTTGCGCGGGTGTAGGCTTTATTGCTGCTTCTTATCTGGCATTATTATATACAGGGATACTGCCGGAAGCCGCTCTTGTATCTGTGATAATTGCAGGGGCATTAGCTGCTTTTCTGTTTTACAACTTCAATCCAGCATCAATTTTCATGGGAGACTGTGGAAGCCTTTTTATTGGTTTTACCTTATCCATGCTGTGCCTTTATTATCAAGAAGCTGGTGCAGCCAATGCAATGTCAATATACGCTGTCCCGATAATGATACTCATGGTTCCTATTTTAGATACTTCTATGGTTACATTTATTAGAATTTTGAGCGGCCGTAAGGCTTCCGTGGGTGGAAAGGATCATACATCGCATCGTTTGGTTATCATGGGGTTAAGTGAAAAAGGCGCAGTTCTATTCTTATATGGGATAGGCGCTATATCAGGCATGGCAGCATTGTTCGTGAGCAAAAGTGATACATTAACATCTCCGGCAGTAATTATTCCACTGGTCCTGTCAATTATTTTGATGGGAATCTACCTTGCCCAGATCCGCATATATCCTGAAGAGGAATTTTCAGTTTTACGTGGGAAATCCTACACTCCTATATTAATTGAGTTGACCTATAAGCGGCAGCTTATGCTGGTAATGCTCGATTTCTGTTTGATAGCATTTGCATATTATCTTTCTTACCGGTTGCGTTTTTATTCAAATGCCTTCCCTGTATATTTCAAAGTATTCCTGCATTCACTTCCAGCAGTAATTGCCTGCAAGTTCGTGGCTCTTTTTGCAGTGGGAATTTACAGGGGAGTCTGGGGTTATATGAGTACGAATGATGTCTTAGTATATTTAAAGGCTTCTTCTTTAGCTACTATTCTGTCCGTTGTTACAGTAACATATATTTACAGATTTGAAGATTTTTCAAAAGGAATATTTGTTATAGACTGGTTTTTAACTACCGGATTCCTCCTTGGCAGCCGGGTTTCTTTCATGCTTTTTAGCGATACCATAAAAAGAAAGACCTTAGCCGGCAAGACAGTTTTAATTTACGGCGCTGGAAGGGGAGGGGAGATCCTGTTGCGTGAAATATTAAATAATAAAAGACTTAAAATTAAACCAGTTGGTTTTATTGATGATGATAAATTAAAAACCGGAAAGACACTTCAGGGTTATCCGATTCTTGGGGTGTTCAAAGACATTGAAGCTCATCTTGATAAATATAAAATAAGCGGAATGCTGATATCTTTTAATAATAAAGAGCCGCAAAAGTTTGAAGCTATCAAGAAGGTTTGTAGAGCAAACGGCCTGTTTTTACAACAGTTTTCTGTTCATCTGGAAAATATTGACATTGAGATATGACATGAAAAATCAGGGCATTTTGAAAATTGAAAAGCTTTTAAAAAAAGGTGTTAAGATACCCAATCCTGATAGTATTGAAATCGGCAGCGAAGTAGATACAGACAGAATTTCCGGTGAGGGTGTTGTTATTTATTCGGGGTGTAAAATTTTTGGGAGTTCTACCCTGATTCTAAGGAATACGAAGCTGGGATATGAAAGCCCTGTAACAATTGAAAACTGCCAAATCGGGACGAATGTTGACCTTAAAGGGGGTTTTTTAAGAGAAGCTGTTTTGCTTGATAAAGTGAGCATAGGTTATGGCTCACATATAAGAGAAGGCACAATCCTTGAAGAAGAAGCGAGCATTGCTCATACGGTTGGGTTGAAACACACTATACTTTTTCCTTTTGTTACCCTGGGAAGTTTAATTAACTTTTGCGACTGCTTTATGTCGGGTGGAACAAGCAAAAAAGACCACAGTGAAGTTGGTAGTTCTTATGTCCATTTTAATTTTACACCAAATCAGGACAAAGCTACGGCATCTCTCATTGGTGATGTGCCCAATGGAGTTATGCTTAACCAGCGGCCGATATTTCTAGGAGGGCAGGGGGGGATTGTAGGGCCTTGTCGTCTCGCCTTTGGGACTGTAACAGCAGCCGGCTCAATTTGCAGGAAAGATGAATTAAGACAGGGACGTCTCATTTTTGAAGGATTGAAGAAGAGCGGAAATATTCCTTTTACGTCAGGCATGTATCGAAGTTTGAAAAGGATAATGGCCAATAATATTATCTATATTGCAAACCTTATAGCACTTATGCAGTGGTATCTGCATGTTCGTTCAAAGTTTATTTCAGATGATTTTCCAGATGTCCTTTTTGATGGCCTTAAAGAAAAACTTAATATGGCAATTGATGAAAGGATAAGAAAGTTAAAGGACTTCTGTCAGAATCAACCTGATTTTTATGGAATAGAGGAATCTCTCAATAAAATGCGTTTAAATGAAGGCGACAAAAGTTTAAGAGATACTTTTCTCAAGGACATTGATTTTGGTATAGAAAAATCAGGTATGAATTATATATCTGTAATAAAGGAACTTGATAATGCAAGCTCTGAGATTGGGACAAAATGGCTTCATGGGATAGTTGATAACGTAACCGAAGACATATTTGTAACTACCCAGGTTCACGGTTCAAGGGTTCACAGTTCAAGGTTAGAGAGCGTTGAAGAAACAAGTGGAAGTTAAAGCACGAGCGGGCAGGTCAACTATCTCAAGGAATATGAAGAGATCAAGGCAACCAACCGTGAACCGTGAACCGTGAACCT
>VMSQ01000159.1 GCA_013792055.1 Desulfobacteraceae bacterium | reverse complement strand
CTTTTTAAAAGATATGTCTCCTGAATTAGCAGATGTCTTGCATCAAAGCGCCTTTTATAATTATATTAGTAAAGGCACATTTGACATTACAGTTCTTCCTCTTTTAGAGCTATACAAAAAATCCTATGAATCAACAGGTTCTTTCCCATCGTTCCAACAGATAAATGAGAAGATGAAACTTGTTAATTTTGAAAACATCAGAATAGACAAACAAGGCGTAAGATTTTTAAAGGATGGGATGAAGATCTCACTGGATGGTATAGCAAAAGGTTATATTGTTGATCAGGCAGCAAATCTTATAAAATTAAATGGGA
Organism: Desulfobacteraceae bacterium; assembly: GCA_013792055.1. Classification (GTDB taxonomy): domain Bacteria; phylum Desulfobacterota; class Desulfobacteria; order Desulfobacterales; family ETH-SRB1; genus B13-G4. Next base: position 8,448 of record VMSQ01000159.1, on the reverse strand, counting down.
TCAAATATGCTCTAATCAATGCTGGAGGTGATATTAGAGTTATTGGAGGAAATGGCCCCAGTAAAGCCTGGAAAATAGCGATAAAAGATCCTTTGGGCAAAAGAGAATTTGCTGAAGAATTTGAACTAAATAACGGTGCAGTAGCTACATCGGGCAATTATGAAAGTTATTTTGATAAAGATAAAATTCACCATCATATTATTGATACTTCGACAGGGGATTCACCGGTTCAGACAATAAGCGCCACGGTCATTGCTCCTACGGTTACGCAGGCAGATGCTCTATCTACATCTCTTTTTGTTCTTAAACCAAAAGATAGTATTAACCTTGCCAGTTCACTGTCAAATATAGAGGCATTGATTATTGTAAAAGGCGGAAGAAGATTCAGCTCATCTGGATGGAATGATATAATATCATAATATTGTGTACTTAAAATATAACCAAAAAAGGGCGGATAAAAATTTTATCCGCCCTTTTTTTATTCTAAATTTTTATAAATAACTTATAAAATCTCAATAATGATTGGCTTGTAGCTAATATTTTTCTCGTATTTTGTACGGCTGTAATAACGTATTGCCAGAAACGTTATTACTAAGAACAAAAAACTAAAAAAAGCTGCTGATGCATCCTTGTTTTCAAATAAATTAAGGGCATTTCCAATCAATGCCCCTATAAACATCGCGATAAGGGGAATAACATAAAGAATTGTTATTGCTTTCCCCTCGTCTGCCGCTCTAACTTCAATGCGTACCTTTTGTCCAACAATCGCTTTAAGTTTATTATCGGCAGCAATTACCATATGATCTTTTCCAAAAGGATTACAAAAACCCTTATGGTCACATAAGCCACATGAGGTTTTTTTGGGGATTTTTACATTTGCGTAATTATTATTTAATAATTCAGTAACTACGCCTTCCTCTATTCTGCCGCTAATCAACTAACCATACCGTACAGTTTTTAATATGCTGAATTACTTTATTTGATACACTGCCCAATACAAAGGAAGCCGCCGCGGACAATCCTCTTCGACCTATAACAACTGCATCATAGGATCCTCCTTCAGCTTCAGCTATAATATCACGGGCAATTCCAATCTCTTTTTCCCTTATTTTGACTTCAATATTTTTTTCTGGAATTCCAGCGCTCGTTAAAATGCTGCAACATTCACCCATAAGCACCTGTACTTCCTTTTTCCTCTCTCCCATCACAGATTTCAGTTCTTCAATTTTCTGGGCAAACAAAGGGTGATAAAGCTGTCTTTCGAGTTGCGAGGAAATTATCGGCATAACATTAAACAGTGTTATTTTAACATTCGGATTTACTGCATTTGCAACATAATTAACCGCTTTTTTTGCGTATTCTGATTCATCTATGGAAATCAGGATTTTCATATCTTTTTCTCCTCCCCGAGAGGATTAAGCTAATAAGCTCTGAATGGCGCCGGTTGGACATTTCTCATAGCAATCGCCACACCCTACGCATTTCTCAGGGTCAACCACGCTCAAGAATTTATCAATCTCGATAGCCTTTTCCGGACATGCTTTCTTACACAAACCGCAACCAAGGCAACCTGCATCACAGATAGCTTTAACTATCTTTCCTACATCATGTGAGCAACAAAGAGCTGCAGTTTGCTGTGATTCTTTAACAATTTTTGGGATACTGCGTGGACAAACAGATGCACAGGTACCACATCCTGTACAAAACTTTTCATTAACAACCGGCAATCCATTTTCACCCATTGAAAGAGCATCAAAAGGACAATTTGTAACGCATGTTCCAAGTCCAAGACATCCATAGGTACAGGTCTTATCGCCTCCTGCAACTAATGTTGCAGCCCGGCAATCTTGAATACCTTTATATAAAAATTTTCGCTCTGCAGAAGTGTGCGTCCCCCGACAAAAAATCTTAGCGATTTCTCTTTCCGCTGCTCCGGCCGATACACCTAAAACAGCAGCAACTGCCTGTATAATTGAATCTCCTCCTGCCTTGCAGGCATTGGGTGCTGCTTCACCTGCTACCATTGCTGCAGCACAATCACTGCATCCAGCATACCCGCAGCCTCCGCAATTCGCCCCAGGAAGGCAATCTGCTACTTCTCCAATTTTCGGATCAACATATACATAAAATACTTTAGCTGCTACACTCAGAGCGGCACCTAAGCCTAATCCCAGGCCGCCCATTGCTAAAATCGAATTAATTACAATAGGATCCATGAAATTTACAACCTCCTATTTACCTATACCTACAAGCCCATAAAAACTCAATCCCATCATACCGGCTGTTATCAAACCGATTGGGAAACCATCCATTAATTTCGGAATTTTTCCAACTATAAATCTCTCTCTGATGCCAGCCAGAAGAATAAGTGCCATACTAAACCCAACAGCAGTTGCTATAGAGTAGACGAACGCTTGCATAAATGTGTAATCCTGTCTTATATTTAAAACTGCAACACCAAAAATCATACAGTTAGTCGTAATCAATGGAAGATAAATTCCAAGCGCTCTATACAAGGGTGGAGCAACTTTTTGAAGTATAATTTCAACCAGCTGAACCAGCCCTGCAATTATCAAAATAAACGCAAGTGTCTGTATATATTCAATTGAAAGAGGTTCAAGCACAAATTTCTGAAAAACCCAGCACATAGAGCTTGCAAGTACATTAACAAATATACAAGCCGCTGCCATTCCTTTAGCGCTGTCCATGCTGCTTGATACACCAATAAACGGACAGTTCCCAAGGAACTTGATTAACAGAATGTTATTAACAAAAATGGCTGATATTATCAGCATGAAATAGTCTTCCATTGTATAACCTCTTTGATTACTAAATTATTTTTATGCTGCTGCCTTTTTCTTTGCATCTAATCTGGCAGAGACCACATTCATAAGTCCTAACATAATTCCTAAGCACACAAAAGCTCCGGGAGGCTTAAGTAAATATGTAAAACCAGGATATATCGCCGGCATTACTTGAATACCAAACCATGTGCCGGCACCAATGATTTCACGGATACTGGCTACTACTGCTAATGAAAGGGTGAAACCTATTCCCATGCCAAGGCCATCAGCCAAAGATAGTATAACAGATTGCTTACGTGCAAATGCTTCTGCTCTTCCAAGCACCAGGCAATTAACAACTATCAAGGGGATCCATATGCCCAGTACTTCGTAAAGACCATAAAAATATGCCTGCATAGTAAGCTCGACTATGATTACTGCTGTAGCAATGATAACAATAAAGACAGCAATTCTAACCTTGTCCGGAATAACCTTTCTCAAGGCTGAAACCAATACATTGCTCATGACTGTAACGAAGATAACACCGCCTCCAAGTCCTATTGCACTGCTCATACTTGTTGTTACTGCAAGAACTGAACATAGCCCCAGGACAAATCGAAACGGCGGGACCTCTTCCCACAACCCTTTTGTAAATTCCTTTACAATGCTTGCCATTAACAAACTCCTTATGTTGGTCTTTATATTTTACCCCAGTATATCGGATTTATATTTCTTATATATCTCCATACCGTTCTTGACCGCTGTTGAGACTCCAATAGATGACATGGTCGCACCTGATATAGCATTTATGATTCCACCTGCAGAATTCAATCCAAAATTTGCATCAACTGGTTTGCCTGCATATTGGTCTCTTAATTCTGAGCTCGCCATTACTATACCGCCTACAGATGGAGTTTCTGAATTTGTTGTTGCTGCAATTGCACCTAAAACTTCATCCGGCTGATTTATTGACATTACAACGCCGATCGGCCCTCCGTATCCGCTGCCATATGCTTCAAACGCAACAGCAATTAGCTTTCCGCCCTTTTTTGCATAAAAGATGGTAGTTTTTATATCTTTGCCCTTGCTGTCCTTACCGGTAATAATTGTTTTTCTGTCGCTAACAGGGTCATTATCATAATCGGAAAGAATCTTTTTTAACGCAGGCTCCTTGACGTTCTTAATTTTCTGGTATTCGACCTGCTCTGCTGTAGCCATCTTGACCATAGCAAGACCGCCTCCACAAACAAGCGAGACAACCGTTAGGACCACAATCATATTAATAATATCGCGAACAGTCACTTGCCCTTACCTCCCGTATGCTTTTGGTTTAATTTTGTCCAGCAATGGAGTTAGCATACTGATTAAAAACACTGAATAAAATGCTCCATCATCCCATGCACCCCATTGTCGTATAACCATAGTTACCAATCCACATAGAAATCCGTAGGTCAACATTCCTATGGGAGTTGTAGGTGATGATGGCATGTCAGTAGCTACAAAAAAAGCTGCGAGGAATACACCTCCCGCTAGCAGATGAAATATCGGATCAGCACATTCTTCAGGATTCATCAGCCAGAAAATACCTGAAAGAAAAACAACTCCTATCATAAAACTTACTGGAATGTGCCAGCTAATTACTCTCCGAACAATAAGAAATACTCCGCCAATCAAAAGCGCTATTGCTGACACTTCTCCGATAAATCCTGTTGTCCTCCCTATAAAGAGGTCTGCAATGGTAAAATATTCTGGAATTGACTCAAGACCCTCAAATTTTAGAATTTCAAGTGGAGTTGATTCAGTGAGGAACTCTCCCGCAACATATATCCACCCTGCCATTTCTCCTCTAAACGACATCTGTAAGACCAGCCAAGCAATAAGCACACCATTAAAGGGATTATTACCTAAACCGCCATACACTTCCTTGCCAAGCAGTATAATGATAAATGTACCAATACATATCATCCACCATGGCGCTGTAGGAGGAAGCATCATGGCAAAAACAAGCCCGCTTGCTGCACCGGTTAAATTACTGATAGCAAGAGGCCTTCCCATTACTTTCTGAATAATAAATTCCCAAGCTACAGCAGATACTACAGATATAGCTATAACAACTATAGCTCCGGGACCAAAAAAATATACGCTCATTCCAGCCGCCGGCAATAATGCAATCATGAAATTAATCATCATCTTTTGAACTGAATTACCACCATGGACGTGAGGTATCGTTGATACTACGAGTTCCGGTGTTTTCATTCACTACTCCTTTGAGCCCTAATCTCCGATTTGCCAAATTTAATCCAATGCACCATCGGTATTAAAACCGGGCACACATAAGAGCAACATCCACATTCATTACAGCCATGGATATCGTTCTTTTCAGCCATGGCATATTTACCCGCTTCTGATAAACCGGATATAAGAAAAGGCATTAATTTCATCGGACAGATATCAATGCACAACCCGCATTTAATACAAACGCCCGATGGGAATTCAGCTATTTCGTTTTCATTCTGAACAAATATCCCTGTAGTTTCTTTAGTTATGGGCATATCTGTGGAATGGATGGCGGTGCCCATCATCGGTCCTCCAATTATGACCTTTCCTGCACCGCCTACTGAAACTCCGCAATAATCAAGAACTTCCTTTATTGGTGTACCGATCCTGACCAAAACGTTTTTGCTTTTTGAAAGGCCGCCACCAGCAACTGTTATAAATCTTTCTATAACCGGCTTCTTATCGTTAACTGCCCTGGCCACAAAAAGAGCTGTCTCTGCACTTATAACGGTTACACCAATATCTTCTGGAATTCCACCTTGAGGAATCTCTTTGCCAAGTATTGCTTTTACCAAAAGCTCTCTCAAACTCTGTGGGTGTTTATCTTTAAGTCCCACAACCTGTGCTGTACTGCATGCACTACTAATACTTGAAATAGCACTTGATGCTTTTTCAATTACCCCTATATGTACTGATGTTACGCCTAATAATTTGCTTATAATATCAATACCTGCAGCTATTTCACCGGCATATTCAGACAGCAATACTGCTCTGCTTGAAAACTGAGATTCTACATCAACGCCATTCACTATTAATGTATTTACCGACTTCTCCTTTGCCAGTGCTATCTTGCTGTGAAGCGGTACTGCATCGATATCAAGATCAACAACTCCTGCTTTTTGAATAAGCTCTATATCTGTTCCTTCAAAAACAGTTACATCCAATTCATTCTTGCTGTCCGATTCTATCTCAATAGCCGGGACTGTACCACCTTTCATATCAGGATATTTTTTAAATATATTTGTAACTACTCCAGATACAGTAGCATGTACTGAAGCGTCATCATTGCCCGTACTTTCACCAATTATAGAACCAACCTTAACCTCATCTTTCTTCTTTACGGCTGGTTCGCAGGCTTTACCTGAATATTGTTTTAGTGGAATAATAACTGTTCCGGAGGATGGAACTTCATGGAAGGTGGAAGTATCTGATGCAATACTTCCTAAATTAAGACCGCCTGGAAAAGTACCTACTTTCATATTATTAATCTCTCCCTTTCTCTCAACTGGGTCTTTATATTCTGGAAACTGCAATCAAAGGTTGTGACATGTTACCAGATTGGCTTATTTTTAAACTGCTCGATTACTAATGAACAATTGTTTTTGTCAAATAAAATTTGTAATTTATGACCTTATAAAAGCCTCAATACGATAGAATCATTATTTAAAAAATCCTAAGAACACTAGACCATAAATAGAAAGAAATATAAGTGCTAGCCCGACACCAATTCCAACAGGTCTTTTTTGGGGAATAAGCAATGGACTATTACCTGCTTTAACTAATGAAATTCTAAAGTCTATAAAATAATTCTGTACAGCATTTCTTACATTATTAAATACTACATCACAAATCCAGTAAATACCACGACATGCCTGCCGGTAGAAATAATCAACATCAAGAGCTAGAACTTTATGAGGGTCAAAATAACTCTTAGCAAACATAAATACCAAGCCGGCAGTAAGGAAAAGCTGAACAACGCCTAAAACATGATCAGGGGTGTAAGCATGATAGTCAACAGGATACGGCAGCACGAAATAGAGGACTTTTGGATAAACACCTATAAGCACGCATGAAAAAGCAGTCAAAATCATAGCTAACTGCATATTCCATGGCGATTCTTTTGCTGTAATATTTTCGTTTTTAGCAAAAAAAGTGTAGTAACAAAGCTTCACAAAAGAAAGGAATGTACCCACAGCGGCGATAAGCATCATAATCTCAAGAAACATATTATGAATATGTCCGGCAGCTAAAATAACCATTCCTTTACTAACGTATCCATTGAATCCGGGCGCTCCGGAAATTGAAAGCGAAGCTATTATACAGCATACACATGTTACAGGCATGTACCTGGCCAGCCCTCCCAGCTCGGATAGTTTTCTCTTACCTGTCATGAGTATGACCGAACCCATACACATAAAAAGAAGACCTTTATACAAAATATGATTAAAAACATGCGCTATTGAGCCATTAACTGCAAGTTCAGTTCCTATTCCAACGCCCGCAACCATGTAACCTACCTGGCTAATAATGTGATAGGAAAGAAGTTTTCTGGCATCATTTTGCATTAATGCAAAAACAACTCCATAGACACACATAATAACGCCCATATAGGCTACAAATTCCACACCTGCAAAGTATCTTGCCAAAACATATACACCGGTCTTGGTTGTATATACACACATAAAAACACTTCCTGTAAGAGTACCGCGCGGGTAAGAGTCAGGAAGCCACGTATGAAGCGGTATGAATGCAGCATTCAATCCAAAACCCAGCAATATGAGCCAGTGCGATAATCCACCGCCTGCCGGGCCAGCAGTTATCGAGCCAGTATTAGTCACATGAATAATAATACCGGCAAGTAGTGCACATCCACCAAGAATATGCATCAATAAATATCGATATCCAGCTCCAAGTGATTCTTTTGTTCTACTATACCAAATCAGGAAAACAGAAGTTCCTGCCATTATTTCCCAAAAAAAGAATATAGTAAAAAGATCACCGGCAAAAACAACTCCTAATGAAGATCCCACATACAAAAATGCTGCTACATGTTGACCATCTTCTTTTACGTGCAATGCATACAGTATGGCAAGAAAACCTATGATAACGAATACATAACCTACACACAGGCTTAACCTGTCGACCCTTACAAAAATTAATTCATATTCTAAAAATTTATAAACCCAACTTGTGCCTGATTTCAGCATTAAGATATCAATGAACGTGATCACAGAAATCGATAGGAGATAAATCTGTTTAAGCACCCTTGGTCTAATTAATGGAATAAGAAGTGCTCCTAATATGAATATAAAGCCTGGCGGCACTGCGCTATTCATAGAAATCTTCCTTTCTTTCATTAAAGAAAGCAATTGTATATTTTATAAATATCAAAAAAACAGTAAAAATTATCCCAAAGTAAAATTCAATGCTTGGTATGTGGTGGTAAAAAAAGACTGCATGGTGCTTATGAATAAAATAGCCCGCTAAATAACTCACCCCAAGCGCAATGAAAAATATTATTTTCAGATTCTTTTCCATTCTATCCGGCTCCTAAAATACTCATTGCCGCCATTCTCGCAATGTCAAAGACATGTACAAAGGCGTTTGG
>VMSQ01000043.1 GCA_013792055.1 Desulfobacteraceae bacterium | reverse complement strand
TGGGATTAGTCATTCCGACATTAAGGGAGACAGGACTTTCCAGATCTCTACTAGGCCAGAACATAATCCTTGCTGCTATAATAGCTAATTTTATGACTTTATTTGGTATTATAATTTATTCTCTTTTTTATCAATACGGCTTTTCATGGAAGATGCTCAAACCTGGAATTATCTTTATCTTTGCGGCTTCAGTCCTTTATCTTTTCAAACGCCTGGCCTGGTGGTATCCGGAAAGATTTGCACAACTCCTTAAGGGAGAGGACCCAGTGGAGATAGGAGTAAGGGCGAGCCTGGCATTACTTTTCGTCTTTGTTGGTTTCTCATGCCTTTTGGATATAGAACCTATTATAGGAGCCTTCATAGGCGGAGCGCTCTTTTCCTTAATTTTCCGTTATCGCGGTGTACTGGAAGAAAAACTCATGGGCTTTAGCTATGGATTTCTTATTCCTATCTTTTTTATACATGTAGGAATAAATTTTGATCTCCAGGTCCTTTTGGACTGGCAGATATTTTTGAATGCAGTAGCCCTCTTTTTCATAGCCTGGATAGTCAAGATAATTCCTTCCCTCCTTTTTTGTCGTAAGGATTTATCGTTGAGGGAATGTCTTTCCTGTGGGATACTTCTTTCAGCTCGTCTTTGTCTGATTATTGCTGCTGCTTCCATAGGGCTCAAGCTCAATCTAATAAGCCATCAGATTTACTCCAGCATCATATTACTGGCTGTCCTGATGGCCTCTATAGCTCCAATATTATTTAAGAAGCTCCAGTCTAATCAAGCTCACGTTTAACCGCAGCTACAGCCGGGACCGCAGTTGCCTGGACTTTCAGTGCCGCAGCTACAGCCTCCAGCCGCACTTGCCAGTTCTTGGGCGTTAGGCTCTCGGACTTCGACAATCTTGACATCAAAATGAAGACGCTGACCAGCCAGCGGATGGTTAAGGTCAACAGTTACATTATCATCTTCAACTGTTTTTATAACAATCATTATAGGGCCGTTAGGGCTTTGTGCTTGAAATTTCGTACCTGGATTAATATCTGCCTCGACAGGAAACTGGCTGCGAGGGATTTCATGCATCAGATCTTCTCTTGCCGGGCCATAAGCATCATCCGGTTCTACTGTTATATTGGCGCTGTCGCCTGCCTTCATTCCCATGAGCTCTTTTTCAAGCCCTGGAATTATCTGGCCGGTACCGGCAATAAAGCTAAGCGGATTACCTGATCGAGAACGATCGACCTCTTCTCCTGAGTCAAGACTTAGACAATACTCGATAGCTACAAATAGATTTTCTGCAATTTTCATAATTATATTCTCCTATAAAATAAAAAAGGGTAGAAGTCTTTTTGATAAAACATCTACCCGGGCTTTGGCTATACTTCTAAAATCCTGTTAAAAAGTCTTTTCACTTATTTGTATGATGTCGTTCAAAAAATTTTCAAGCGCTCTAAACTATAAGAAATGGCTTTCTCAAGAATCTGTTGATTCTGAATCTTTGTCGCTAAAAATGGTTGAAATTTGATTGCGTCCCCTTTGCTTTGAAAGATACATTGCCTTGTCTGCCCTTTGAACAAATGTTGATATTCTTTCGCCAGGGCAATATTCTGTAACTCCTATGCTGATCGTCATGGATATGGATTTTCCGGATGGAGGTGAAAACTTTTCATTTTCTATGGCGGCCATTATCCTCTTGGCAACAGTCATAACCTCACCCCTGCTTGTTTCAGGGAGTATAACAGTAAATTCCTCTCCCCCGTATCTGTAAGCTGTATCCATCTTTCTGAGACATGATTTAATTATCTGCGCAAATCTGGATAGAACCTTGTCGCCTTCCAGGTGACCATAAGTATCATTATAGCGTTTGAAATGATCAATATCCATAAACATAAGCGTAATGGGATGGTTGTAACGTCTGGACCTGTCAATCTCGGAATCAAGTTGTTTATAAAAGCATCTGGAATTATAGAGCGTTGTCAAGTTATCTGTTATTGCAAGTTCCTGAAGTCTTGCCAGCATTAAGGCGCGCTCTTTTGTAATATTTCGCTCTCTTAAAACCCTTCTCAGCCTCAGCAAAAGCTCTTCAAAGCGTATTGGCTTAGATACAAAATCGCTTGCACCCTTGTTGATTGCTTCTTCATAAGAATAATCTCCGACATAGCCTGTCATAACAATTACATCTGTATCATAACTATTTTTTATAAGGTCAGTCAGTTCGAGACCGTTCATTCCCGGCAGCTTTATGTCGGTTATAACGACATGAATGGTATTTGTCTTTAATATTTCAAGTGCTTCCTCCGCGCTTGAAGTCTCGAATGACTTATAACCAGCCATGCCAATAAATTCATGGACAGAATTTCTAATACCAGGCTCGTCATCGACGATTAAAATAGTGGCGTCTATTTTTGATTGTTTGATCATAACTTTTGGGCCATAATAATAAAATGCGGCAAAAGGTCCTCAAGGTTGACACATTGGAAAACAATTTGATAGAAGTGCCTTTCCTTTTTTAAATTATTCATATAGCCATATAACTATAACTATAAGTTGGTGTCAACCTACTTTTGGTTTGATATTTAGTGCCCGAACGAAAACTAGAAAATTTTTTCAAGTTCAAGGAAGGCGCAAATTTTAACCACAGGAATACATGGAGTATTTCGAGGATTAAAATTTAAGCCTGACGCAGAAATTGGGAAAATTAGCAGTTTTCGTTCAGGCACTATTTATCAAACTACACTTGGATATACTGTTTTTATAATGAAAAATATACGAAACTTCAGCATAATAGCTCATATTGATCATGGCAAGTCGACTCTGTCCGACCGCCTTATACAGGCTACAGGTATTATTTCAGAACGAAATTTTCGGGATCAGATCCTCGACACAATGGATATAGAGCGGGAAAGGGGCATTACTATAAAGAGTCAAACAGTTTGTCTCCCGTATAAAGCAAAAGACGGTCAAACATACTTCTTGAATCTTATTGATACACCAGGACATGTTGATTTTAGCTATGAAGTTTCACGTGCTCTTGCTTCATGTGAGGGCGCTCTTTTGCTGATAGACGCCAGCCAAGGTGTTGAAGCACAAACCCTTGCTAATCTTTATCTTGCAGTGGAACACAATCTTGAAATTATTCCGGTAATCAACAAAATAGATTTGCCGTCCGCCGATATTGAGAGAATAAAAAATCAGATTAATGACGATTTAGGCTTAGATCCGGAATCAGCAATTCTAACCTCGGCTAAAGAAGGTATCGGCATAGAAGATGTGCTTGAAGTGGTGGTTAACAAACTTCCACCGCCCTCGGGAGATCCGGAGGCACCGCTTAAAGCCCTGATCTTCGACTCCCATTACGATTCTTACAGAGGAACTATAGTCCATGTCAGAATATTTCAGGGAAAAATAAAGCCGGACGATATCATCACCTTTATGTCCAATAATGCTGTTTATAAAACCGAAGAGGTGGGAATATTTCAGATAGAACAAGTACCAAAAAGGGAGATTTCAGCGGGCCAGGTAGGTTATATTATTGCAGGGATAAAAACAGTAAGCGACACCAAATGCGGTGATACAATTACGTTAAAAAACCGGCCATGTAAAACCCCACTGCCAGGATTCAAGATTAAAAAACCGGTTGTGTTTTCTTCTATCTACCCGGTAGCGTCTGACGGATACGAGGAACTGGCGATTGCAATTGAAAAGCTTAAATTAAATGATGCTTCATTGATTTATGAAAAAGACTCCTCTGTAGCTCTGGGCTTTGGTTTTCGCTGCGGATTTCTGGGGCTCCTTCATCTTGAAGTCGTGCAGGAAAGACTTGAACGTGAATACGATCTTTCTCTGATTCTTACTGCTCCGTCTGTTAGATATAAGCTGATAATGCAAGACGGTTTATCCAGAATAATAGACAATCCGGCTTTGTATCCGGATCCGGCGGGGATTGATAAAACGCTCGAGCCATTCATCCGGGCTTCAATAATAATACCGGACCGTTACATGGGAACGGTTATGAAGCTGTGCCTTGAAAAACGGGGAATAAATACCACTTATCAGTATCTTACTAATGACCGCCTGGAGATGATTTTTGAACTCCCGCTTGCTGAAGTTATTTATGACTTTTACGATAAACTGAAATCATCAACTCAGGGATATGGATCCTTTGACTATGAAATAATAGATTACAGAGAGACAGATCTTGCAAAACTTGATATTTTGATAAACGGTGACCGTGTAGACGCATTATCGCAGTTGGTCCACAAAGACAGGGCTGTTGAACGGGCAAGACATGTTTGCGAAAAACTAAAGGATGAAATTCCTAAACAGATGTTTAAAATAGCCATACAGGGTGCAATCGGTGGTAATATTATCTCACGCGAAACCGTTTCAGCTTTAAGAAAAGACGTAACGGCAAAGTGCTATGGCGGAGATATATCACGGAAACGCAAGCTCCTTGAAAAACAGAAAAAAGGTAAAAAAAGAATGAAGATGATAGGAAAAGTTATGATTCCTCAGTCTGCATTTTTATCAGTATTAAAAACAGATACAGATTAGGAGGGTTTATGGGGAAAACCGCTGCTGAAAAAATATTTGATTCCCATTTTGTGGACAATCCGTCAGGGGATATTCATGTGATCAGTCTTGATGCTGTTTTCTGCCATGAAATCACAACACCTGTTGCAATTAATGATCTGGTAAGCAGGAATAAAGACAGGGTGTTTGATCCTGATAAAATCAAAGCTGTTATTGACCATGTTACTCCGGCGAAGGATTCAAAAACAGCCATGCAGGGTAAAATTTTAAGAGATTGGGCCAAGCGCCACAATATCAGGGATTTCTTTGATATAGGAAGGAACGGAGTATGCCATGCGATTTTCCCTGAAAAAGGTTTTGTCCGTCCGGGATATACCGTAATTATGGGTGACTCCCATACCTGTACACACGGCGCATTTTGTGCATTTGCAGCAGGCGTGGGCACTACTGATCTCGAAGTGGGAATTCTAAAGGGCGTTTGCGCATTTCATTATCCTTCGACAATCAAGATCAACATAGTCGGTCGGATGCCCGAAGGCGTTTATGCAAAGGACGTAATTCTTTCCATAATCGGAAGGCTCGGCGTAAACGGCGCAACAAATAAAGTTATAGAATTCACAGGCCCTGTTGTGGATGCAATGAGCATGGAAGGCAGGATGACTCTGTGCAACATGGCAATTGAAGCAGGAGGGACATGCGGCATCTGCTATCCGGACATGACAACTGTTGAATACCTCTGGGAATTTATTAAAGACAACTATCCAACAAAAGAATCAGCTCTCGAGAAATTTAAGAAGTTTGCTCCTGATTCAGATGCAGAATACCATGATGTGATAGAACATGATGTAAGCCGTTTGGAACCTATGGTCACTTTCGGATTTAAACCCGACCAGGTAAAACCCGTAAGAAAGATGGAAAAGACAAAGGTAGATCAGGTTTACATAGGATCATGCACAAACGGAAGAATTGAAGATCTAAGAATTGCCGCTCAGGTACTGACAGGCAACAAGATAAGTGCCTCTGTCCGGGGCATTGTATCTCCTGCAACTCCAAAAATTTTCAGACAGGCAATGGATGAAGGTCTTCTGAAAATATTCATGAACGCAGGTTTCTGTGTGACAAATCCGACCTGCGGAGCATGTCTCGGCATGAGCAACGGCGTGCTTGCGGAAGGAGAAGTATGCGCGTCAACAACAAACCGTAATTTTAACGGCCGGATGGGCAAAGGTGGAATGGTGCACCTTATGAGCCCAGCAACAGCAGCCGCAAGCGCTATCTCGGGATATATCACGAATTCAAGCTTATATAAATAGTGAGGCAGGGAGAAAAATTATGAAAAGTTTCAGCGGAAAAGTGCTATTTCTCGATAGATCGGATATAAATACAGATGAGATAATTCCTGCAAAATACCTTACGGAAATTTCCAAGGAAGCGCTTAAACCCTATCTTTTAGAGGACCTGCAACTGGATGGATTCACTCCTGAAAAGGATATTAAAGGAAAAAGTATAATCATAACCAGAGCTAATTTCGGATGCGGTTCCTCCAGAGAACATGCGCCCTGGGCACTCGAAGTAAACAACATCAATATGGCAATTGCGGAAAGTTTTGCAAGGATATTCAGGCGGAATATGTTCAACTGCGGAATGATGGCAGTGGAATTGCCTGGCCAGACTATAGATCATCTTTTCCAGGTTTTTTCAGGCAAAGAGACATTCATCGAAACTGATCTTGAAAAAAATGTATTTATTCTTAAAGCTGACGGGCTTGAAAAAGAAGCAGGCTTTTCAATCTCCGACTTTGACCGAGCACTTGTTGCAGCAGGAGGATGGGTGGAGTACGCTGATGCTAAATATTAACCCGGTTTTGACCGGCGACTTAGTGGCTGAACGGTTACGATTTTTCTTTACAAAGGCATTATTTTAGAATAATCTCCTTTTCCGATATTCAAAAACACGCTTTAATTTCTTTAAGTCAACAGTATTGCCCTGTGGATAGGAGTGGAGCACTGAATCGTTTTTAAAAGGAGATAATACCCATGAAATCAGTTTTTTTTGCTTTTTTGATACTGCTAATAACGGTTTGCCTTTCGCCGGCAGCGACAATTGAGGGCCAGGAGGCTGTTTCACTGAAAGTCGCAG